>NZ_CAIUXT010000221.1 GCF_903903185.1 uncultured Rhodoblastus sp. | reverse complement strand
GCGCTCGGTGCCATTGACGATGAAGGTGCCGTTCGACGTCATGAAGGGCATGTCGCCCATGTAGACGTCCTGCTCCTTGATGTCCTTTACCGACTTGGCGCCGGTGTCGGGGTCGAGATCGAACACGATCAGGCGGAGCGTGACTTTCAGCGGCGCGGCGAAGGTCATGCCGCGCTGGCGGCATTCGTCCACGTCATATTTCGGCGGCTCGAATTCGAATTTGACGAATTCCGGCAAGGCGGCGCCGGCGAAATCCGAAATCGGGAACACCGATTTGAACACCGCCTGCAAACCCTCGTCGGCGCGCCCGCCCTGGGGCTCGTCAACCATCAGAAATTGATCGTAGGACGCCTTCTGCACTTCGATCAGATTAGGCATGACCGCGACTTCGCGGATATGACCGAAGAATTTGCGGACACGCTTCCGGCCGGTGAACGTTTGCGCCATATCGCTCCTCGCACCCTCATCAATAGGCTGGCCTTATGAAAAGCCGCTCGCCTCCCCGGCGAAAGCCGGGGGGCGCGGAATCAGCTCCGCGCCAGAATTCCCAAAAAAGACGTCCAACGCCTCTTCACATCGCCCCGGCCCGGGAAAAAGCGCCGCGACGGGTTTCGGCGGCCCCGGAAAGCTTCCGGGACCGCCCATTTCAGATTGCCGAATTTTCGCGCAATGACGTCAAACTTACTTGAGCTCGACCTTGGCGCCGACCTTCTCCAGAGCGGCCTTGATCTTGGCGGCGTCTTCCTTGGTGGCGCCTTCCTTGACGGGCTTGGGAGCGCCTTCGACGAGGTCCTTGGCTTCCTTGAGGCCAAGGCCGGTGATGGCGCGAACTTCCTTGATGACTTCGATCTTCTTGTCGCCGATGGCGGCCAGAACGACGGTGAACTCGGTCTGCTCTTCCACCGGAGCGGCGGCGGCGGCGGCGGCCGGGCCGGCGGCGACGGCAACGGCTGCGGCGGCCGAAACGCCCCACTTCTCTTCGAGCAGCTTGGCGAGTTCGGCGGCTTCCAGCACGGTCAGCGCCGACAGGTCTTCAACGATCTTTTCGAGATTAGCCATGATAACTTCCTGTACGTTTTACGTTTGGTTCGTTGGGTGTGAAAAGCCTGACCTCGATCAGGCCGCATCCTTGTTGGCATAGGCCCCGAACACGCGCGCCAGCTTGGCGGCGGGAGCGGTCGAGAGCTGCGCGAGCTTGGTCGCGGGAGCCTGGATGAGGCCCACGAGCTTGGCGCGCAATTCATCGAGGGAGGGCATGGTCGCAAGCGACTTGACGCCTTCCGGGTTCAGGACCGTCGCGCCCATTGCGCCGCCGAGGATGACGAACTTGTCATGATCCTTGGCGAAACCGGACGCGACCTTGGCCGCTGCCACCGGATCGTCCGAATAGGCGATCAGGGTTGGTCCCTTGAGCAGGGAGCCGATGGCGGCGACGCTGGTGCCTTCGAGGGCGATCTTGGCGAGGCGGTTTTTCGCGACCTGGACGCTGGCCCCAGCCGCGCGGGCCTGCTTGCGCAGGTTCTGCAGCTGCGCCACGGTCAGGCCGGAATATTTCGCCACCACCACCACCGATGTCTTGTCGAAGACATCATGCAGGGTGGCGACGGCTTCTTTCTTTTCCGCTCTGTCCACAGTGCTCTCACTTCAATAGGCGAAGTTTTCAACTTCGCCGGTTGCCGACATGCCGCCAAACGTCAAGCCTGTTTCAAGACGTAACCCTGGCGGCGCCGAAGCGCCTGTCCCCTTTGATCGGCGCAAGGCCGCTCATTGGATCAGAGGGTTCGAACCAAACAACGCCGGAAGCCGCAAGGCTTCCAGTAATCCGGTCTTTCCCCGTCTATGCTGGCCACCCGCCAGGAAACCGGTCATCCAGCGGAGGAAAACCCGTTGTTGGCGAATAATTAAGTCTTTCGCTTGCGCGAAAAACGCCGGCAGTCTCGGACAGGACATGGCCGGAAACCCGGTCTTCGCGGCGAGGCGAAGCGAACTTTCCGGCCTATCCACCGCCTTGGACGCAGCCTTGCGGCTCCATCCCGACGGAAGCTTTAAATTTTTCGGACTTCTCGCATGAAATCAAAATCTCTAGTCCCCGAGTTGCGGCAAACAATTGAGCAAGCGGCGCCGGCCTGAGGCCGCCAACGCTCCAAACATTGGTTCAAACGCATATTCTTCCTGAGGACGGACGCTTTGAAGCTGAAAAGTCCGGGAGCAGGCGGCGATTCTCGCAACCGGGAGAGTGTTTGTAGACATTATCGCCGCCCCTGCCAAGGGGGACGATACGATTTTTTTGAAATTGTCAAGCGGCGCGATCAAAAATCGCGCCGCCCGGCAAGGGGGGGCAGGGGCGCGCAGCCGTGAAATCAGTGCTGCGCCACGGCGATGGTGGCCGGGTCGACCTTGACGCCCGGGCCCATGGTCGAGGACAAGGCGACGCGCTGGAGATAGGTCCCCTTGGCGCCCGCCGGCTTAGCCTTCACCACGGCGTCGATGAAAGCGGCGATATTTTCCGCCAGCTTTTCCTCGCCGAACGAGGTCTTGCCGACCGAACCCTGAACGATGCCGGCCTTTTCGACGCGGAACTCGACCGCGCCGCCCTTGGAGGCGGCGACCGCGGAAGCGACGTCCATGGTCACGGTGCCGACCTTCGGGTTGGGCATCAGGCCGCGCGGACCCAGAACCTTGCCGAGACGGCCGACCAGCGGCATCATGTCGGGCGTGGCGATGCAGCGATCGAAATCGATCGTGCCGCCCTGTACGGCCTGGACCAGTTCTTCCGCGCCGACCACGTCCGCGCCCGCCGCCTTGGCTTCGTCGGCCTTGGCGCCGCGGGCGAAAACCGCAACCCGGAGGGTGCGGCCGGTGCCGTTGGGCAGGTTGCAAACGCCGCGCACCATCTGATCGGCGTGCTTGGGATCGACGCCGAGATTGAGCGCGATTTCGACGGTTTCGTCGAATTTGGCGCTGGCGCGTTCGCGCACCAGTTTAATCGCATCCGCGACCGGATAAAGCTTAGTGCGCTCGATGCCCTCGCGGGCCTTGACGATTCTCTTGCCGCTCATGGTCTCACCCCACCACTTCAAGACCGATGGACCTGGCGGAGCCCTCGATCATCGCCATGGCCGATTCGATCGAATGCGAGTTCAGATCAGCCGCCTTCTTTTCCGCGATTTCGCGGATTTGGTCGCGGGTGACCTTGCCGACGAAGCCGCGGCCCGTCGTCTTGGAGCCGGACTTTACGCCGGCGGCCTTTTTCAGGAAGAACGTGACCGGCGGTTGCTTCATCTCGAAGGTGAAGCTGCGGTCGCCATAAGCGGTGATGATGACGGGGATCGGCGTCCCCTTCTCGATCTGCGCCGTCTTGGCGTTGAACGCCTTGCAAAATTCCATGATGTTCAGACCGCGCTGTCCGAGCGCGGGACCGATCGGAGGCGACGGATTCGCCGCGCCGGCCGGAACCTGAAGCTTCACGTAACCCGTGATCTTCTTTGCCATTTAGGCTGCTCCCATTAGGGTTTTTCCATTCCGGCCCTTTCCGCGTGAACGAAAAGCGCCAAAACGAAAATGCGCGGGAAACGGACTTTTCCGTCCCGCGCGGGTTGCAGTTGCGGTGCGGTTTTTTGCCCGGCTGGCGACCGGAAAACCTCCCGCATATGCGTCTTCGAAGAAGACTTGGACTGGTTATACGTCTTTCGACGACTTGGCAATGGCTTCGCGACGGAATCTTGCCATAAGCTCAGGCGGGCAGCGAGATCGGCTGGCCTTTTTCGAGAATATAGGTCGAGACGATCCGCATCGGCTTGTCGCCATTTTGCAACTGATGCGGCGTACGTGCGGCGACTTGCAACGTGTCGCCCGCCTGAACGGCGCGGTCTTCGAGCCCGTTGACCGACAAAACGGCTCCTCCTTCGACAATATAGGCGGACTCGATGCCGGGATGAATGTGGCGCGGCACGTGAAAGCCGGGTTCGATCTCCGCCAGCGCGATGATGGTTTCAAAATCGGGGGTCGGCCCTTCGATCCGCTGCAAAATCCTGCGTCTGAGCCCCGCCGGCTGCGGCATTTCAGCCCTGAGCGTCGGGGCTGCCAACCCGGTCAGGGCGCAGAGCGCGCAGGAGGCGAAACCGCGACGTGTCATCATGCCCATGGCCCCGAACTCCGACAGCCAACATCCTTCGCGCGGTCGAACATTGCGAGTCTACCGCGCCCGGCCGGGCCGACGCAACAAAAGGATTCGGGCGGCGGCCAGGGGGCGTCTTCCACCTTGCGGCGCTGCGCCTTTCACTGGCGCGCGCAGAACGCCGGTTGTGCGAAACCGCCTTGCGGCGCGATGATGTCGTCCTCGGCCAGCCGGGCCCATTCGGTCAAGGCGGCGGCGAGGAATTCCGTCGCCTCGCGTCCGCGAAAAGCACGGCCTTCCGGCAATCGTCGCAATTGCAGCGCCAGATAATGCGCGGCAATGACGGTATCGAGCAAAACGTTTGTTTCATCGTCATTTTCGGCGCTGCGGCCAGCCAAATCTTTCATAAGCCTTAACTCTCTGCGAAGAAAATGAAACTGGAGGAAGCAATCCCGCCGAGGCCTTTGCCTTTAGGCTGACTTGTCGGAACTGGCGCCACTCCTGCAAATAACCCAGATCGATCCCGACGAATGTTAGGAAGGGAACATTTAAAC
The DNA here is from genome assembly GCF_903903185.1 of uncultured Rhodoblastus sp. GTDB lineage: Bacteria > Pseudomonadota > Alphaproteobacteria > Rhizobiales > Beijerinckiaceae > Rhodoblastus. Next base: position 26,925 of record NZ_CAIUXT010000221.1, on the reverse strand, counting down.
ATGAAACCAGCGGCGTGCGCGCTTCTCGCGCGAATTTGATCCAGGCGACGACCCGATGAACCGCCCTCAACCGGACCCGATCGCCATTTTGAAGGCATGCAGCGTCTTCGCGACGCTGGGCGAGCAGCAAATGCGCGAGCTCGCCGGCAAGGCGCGGATCGAGCATTACGCGGAGCGGACGCTGCTGACCTTGCGCGGCGAAACACCGGAATATCTACGCTATATTTTCAGCGGCGGCGTCGATCTCGTCCTGACCACCGCAGAGGACGGCTTTTCCGCGCTGCCGATGTTCGCGGGCCGCTGGGCGACCTGGCTCGGTTGTTTCAGCAGCGAACCTTTGGTGCACGACCTGTGGAGTTCCGCCCCGGCCACTTTCGTCGCCTTTCCCTGCCGCGAAGTGCAGAAGGCGCTGGGCCATCATCCCGAGGCGCTGCGACAGGTCATCGAACATGTCGGCGAATGGACCCGCTTCCTTACCGGCTGGATGCTGTCGTTCGCCGCCTATGGCCCGGAAAAGCGCCTCGTCTATCTGTTGCTGCTCGCCTCTTCGCAGGCCTGCTCCATCGCCCGCGAGGGCCAACCCACCGCCGTCACCCAGACCCATATCAGCCAGTTCGGCTTCGGCTCGCGGCAGAAGGTCAGCCGCCTGCTGCGTTCGCTGGCCGAAAAAGGCCTGATCGAAATGAAATATGGCAGCGTGGTCGTTCCGTCGCGCGCGAGGCTCGAACATTATATCGCGGCCCCGACCCCGCCGCGCCGCGCGGTGTCTCGCAACAGCCGACCGATCGACCCGCCATGATCGAAAGGCCCGCGAAGCGGACAGGAGATAAGGGAAATCCAGGATGGCGCAGGCTTTTTTAAAACCCGCGCCGCTTTGATTAGTGGCCGCAAACCTTCAGGCGGCGGCGTCGATCCCGGCGCGTCCGATCGAGACGCCGATCTGAGCTAGAAACTGCGCCAGCCAGGCCGGATGGGCCGGCCAGGCCGGGGCTGAAACGAGATTGCCATCAGTCACGGCGGCGTCGATCGCGATGTCGGCGAAGATTCCGCCCGCCAGCTCGACTTCCGGTCGGCAGGCCGGATAGGCCGACAACCGGCGTCCCTTCAGCACGCCGGCGCCGGCCAGCAGCTGCGCGCCATGGCAGATCGCCGCAACCGGCTTGTTGGCGGTGAAGAAATGCCGGACGATCTCGAGAACGCGTTCGTCGAGCCGCAAATATTCCGGCGCCCGTCCGCCCGGGATCACCAGGGCGTCATAGGCTTCCGGCTTGATATCGGCAAAGCTGGCGTTGAGCGCAAAATTATGGCCCCGCTTCTCGCTATAGGTCTGCTGGCCCTCGAAATCATGGATTGCCGTGGCGATGACGTCGCCCGCCGTCTTGTCCGGGCAGACCGCGTGGACGCGATGGCCGACCGCCAGCAGCGCCTGAAACGGAACCATGACCTCGTAATCCTCGACGAAGTCGCCAACGATCATCAAAATGTTCTTGCCGCTCATGTCTTCCTCCACTTGCCGCTGTTTTTTGCGTGCGTTTCCATCATATCCCAAGTCTCCCCAATCGCGACCCGCCGCGATTGTTAAAACCCTTGCTTAAGCGCGGCGGCTCATTCGCGCCTGACCGGAACGCATGAGGTCAGAGCCCCTTCAGTCCTGCCGTTACATCATGCCGGCGAGGCCGAAAGAAATGGTGTCTCCCTTCGATCACCGCAACACGAAAGGCCGGACAAGCCGGCCTGTTCGTCCGCGTTTGCGGTTGTCTACCCTATTGCCGGGAAAAGCCGTCAGACGATCTTGTCGACCTGGCCATATTCCAGTTCCACCGGCGTGGCGCGGCCAAAGATCGACACCGCAACCTTCACACGCGAGCGGCTCTCGTCGACTTCCTCGACCAGCCCCTCGAACGAGGCGAAGGGACCGTCGTTGACCCGAACCTTTTCGCCGATCTCGAACGAAATCGTGGTTTTGGGGCGATCGACGCCTTCCGCCACCTGACCCTTGATCCGGTCGGCCTCATGTTCGGGAATGGGCTGGGGCTTGTTGTCGGAGCCGAGAAAGCCGGTAACTTTCGGGGTGTTCTTGATGAGATGGAACACATCGTCGGACAGGTCGCATTTGACCAGCACATAGCCCGGGAAAAACTTGCGTTCGGAATTGAATTTGCGGCCGCGCCGCACTTCCACGACCTGTTCCGTCGGCACAAGGATTTCGTCGAATTTTTCGGTCAGGCCGCGCTGCGCTGCGCCCTCCCGTATCGCTTCCGCGACCTTTTTCTCGAAATTCGAATAGGCGTGGACGATATACCACCGCTTGGTCATGAATTTTTCCACGGAGAGAATGGTTAAGCTTGAATGAACGCCCGCCCTCGCAAGGGCGGACCGGAGAGATTTATTGATGCCCGAAGCTGAGGATGAAGCCGACGCTGAGCCTGATGACCTGATCGACGGCGACGAAGAACAAGGCGGCCATCACCACCATCAGCGCGACGAGTCCAGTGGTGATCAGGGTTTCCCGGCGCGTCGGCCAGGTGACCTTGTCGGCCTCGGCGCGCACTTCCTGCAAGAATTTGAACGGATTGGCCATCGTCGGTCCCGAATCGTCCCCCGCCGCCTTTTTGACGAGGCTTGGGCGGCTGGTGAAAAGAAAGGCGGCGCGGGACCTTTCGGCCACGCGCCCCATTTGCGCTTGTTATAACCAAGCCGCGCTTCCGCGCCAAGGTTTTTCTTGGAACGGGCCATGTCGGGCAAAAACCGCGCGATTCATTCCGTTTCCGGTTCGCGGCGCTCCTGTTCAGGCTCGCGGCGCGCGCGGAGCCTTCCCTGCCGCGCGCGGACGCGGTTGCGCCGCGCCCATTGGTTGAGCCCTTCCACCACCAGCGAAAAGCTGATGGCGGCGTAAATGAATCCCTTGGGAATGTGATAGCCGAACCCATCGGCGAGCAGGGTCATGCCGATCAGCAGCAGGAAGCTCAAGGCGAGCATCTTGACGGTGGGATGCTGCTCGACGAAGCGGCTGACCGGAGCGGCGGCGCAGATCATGATGCCGACCGCGATGATCACCGCCAGAACCATGACTTCGAGATGGTCGGCCATGCCGATCGCCGTCAGTACGCTGTCAATCGAGAAGACGATGTCGAGCAGCGCGATCGTGGCGATGGCGCGCCAGAAACTCCGTGGCTTGCCGGAATGTTCCTCTTCTTCGTCCACGTCGATTTCATTGTGGATTTCCTCGGTCGCCTTGAACAGCAGGAACAGGCCGCCGGCCACCAGGATGACGTCGCGCCCGGAAAGGCTGAGGCCGTAAACCGTCAGCAGTGGCTGGTTCAGATGCACCAGCCAGAACATCGCGCTCAGCAGCGCCAGTCGGAACACCACCGCCAGCGCAAGACCGAGACGGGCCGCTTTGGCCTGCTGCCCCGGGGGCAGGCCCTGCGTCGCCACAGCGACGAAGACCAGATTGTCGACGCCCAGCACAATTTCCAGCGCTGTCAGGGTCAGCAGGCTGATCCAGGCCTGCGGTTGCGTAAAAACCTCCAGAATATCCACCAAGATAGTCCCGCATCTGCCCGGAACAGGAAAATCCCGCGCCGCCCAAGGTTTCAAAGCCGCACTATATCTGTCCTTCGACAGAAGGCTATTTCAATTGCCGGAAAAAAATCCGGCCTTGCGAAGGCTTTGACTCACTCGCCCCCGACCGGCAGGCGCACCGTAAAGATGGCGCCGCCTTCCGGGCGATTGGCGGCGGCGATCGCGCCGCCATGCTCGCGGGCGATGGAATAGGAGATCCACAGTCCGAGACCCGTGCCTTCGCCCACAGTCTTGGTGGTGAAAAATGGCTCGAACATCTTGTCCAAAGCGTCCGAACTTATGCCGGCGCCATTGTCGGACACCACAATCTCGATTTCGCCGGCGACGATCCCCGCCCAGACTTCGACATGAGGATCGCGCTCGCCGCGCACCGCGTCGATCGCATTGTCGATCAGATTGACCACGATCTGGTGAATCTGCCCCTCATTGCCCCGCATGACCAGGCCGGGAGCGACCTCGATGTCGATTTTCGCCTGGTTCTTCTTGGCCCGAGCCGCCCATTGCGTCGCCATGACGATAATGCGCTCCAGTTCGATCTGCTGCGTCTCATGGGCGCGATTGAACGACAGCCGGCGCAGATTCTTGACGATTTCCGAAACCCGCTTCGCCCCCTCCAGCGTGCCCTCGATCAGGGGCGCGAGGTCCTTGAGAATGGAGTCGATCCGGAATTTTGCGCGCAATTGCGCCGGGTCTTCGTCGCTGCTCTCGGCCTCGGCGAAATAGTGCGTCAGATTGCGCCGGTAGCGGTCGAGCACATGAATATTGCCGTAGACAAAGCTGATCGGATTGTTCAGCTCATGCGCCACGCCGGCGACGAGACGCCCGAGGCTGGCCATTTTCTCCTGTTCGATCAGTTTTCGTTGCGCCTGCTGCAATTCGAGATGGGCGCCGTGCAAGGCCTGATAGGCGCGGCGCAATTCGCCGATCGGCCGCCCGGTCAGCACCGCGCCGACGCAATGGCCCGCATGGTCGATACGGGTCGAGAAGCTGATCGCCATCACGTCGGACTCGCCGCGTGCGGTCAGAAAACGCAGATCGCAATCTCCCGCCTTGCCGAGACCGGCGCTGGCGAACAGGAATAGCCGCGCCTTGTCGCGATCCTCGGCGACCATCCGGTCGAGCAGCGGCTCGCCCACCAGGGCCTTTTCGTCGCGGCCGAGCAGCGCCACAAAAGCCGGATTGGCCTGGATAACGCGACCGGCGGCGTCGGTGACGACGAGAATATCGGAAACCGAGGCGATGACGCTGGAGATGAACCTTTGCGCTTCCTCCAGTTCGGCGTTCTTGCTTTCGAGATCGGCCTCGTAGCGCAATAGATCGGAATAGACCTCGTCCACCCGCTTGACGACTTCGCTCCACACGGATTCCTGATCGTCGGTCAGCGCCGATTGCGCGCCCGCCCCCGCCAGCGACAGAATATTCTCCGGCCTCGCCCTGCGCTTATTCGTCATGGCCGGCGTCCCGGCGCAAGTCGTAGCGCTGGATTTTCGCGCGCAGGCCGACGCGCGACAGGCCGAGGCTTTCGGCCGCCTTGCTGATATTGCCGCAATGGTACCGAAGCGTTCTGGCGATCGCCGCGCGTTCCAGCGCCTCGACCCGGTCCTTCAGCAGGCCTTCGCCAAACGAGCTTTCCTCCGGCAGGCTTTTGGGCGGCGCCCCCCCATTGGCGCGCAAAGTCGCGGCCACGCGCGCGGAAAGCAGATGCGCCCCGAGCGGCGCATCGTCTTCCGACATGGCGACCATGCGCTGGATCTCATTATGCAATTCGCGGACATTGCCCGGCCAGTCATGGGCGACCAGCCGCGCCGTCGCCTCGGGCGCAAAGCCCTCAATCTTGCGCCGGAAAGCGCGATTGACCTCCTTCAACAGGCTGCCGGCGATTTTTGGAATATCGCCCGGACGTTCGGCCAGCGCCGGCAGATGCACGGGAAAAGCGTTGAGGCGATAATAGAGGTCGCGGCGGAATCGCCCCTCGCGCACTTCGATTTCGAGGTCGCGGTTGGTCGCGGAAATGACGCGGACATCGACCTTTCGCGGCCTTGTGGCGCCGAGCGGGCGGATTTCGCGCTCCTGCAGCACGCGTAGCAATTTGACCTGAAAGGCCGGCGAGGTCTCGCCGACTTCATCGAGAAAGATGGTGCCGCCATCGGCAAGTTCAAACAGGCCGATCCGGTCCTGATAGGCCCCTGTATAGGCCCCCTTCTTGCAGCCGAATAATTCGCTTTCGAGCAATTCATCCGGCAAAGCGCCGCAATTTTCGACCACGAAAGCCTTGTCGGCGCGCGCGGAGCCGAAATGGATGGCGCGCGCCAGCAATTCCTTGCCGGCGCCGGAAGCGCCCGTGATCAGCACCGAAATATCATATTGCGTGGCCTTGCGCGCCAGCGCCAAGGTCTCGACCATCGGCCCGTCCGGCTCATGGACGATGCGGTCGAATTCGAACAGCCGCCGCTGTTCGCGCCGGCGCTCGGCCAGCACGCGGTTGAGCGTCTCATGCGAGGGCTTGGCGTCGCTTCCCGCTCCGCCCGGCTCCTTCTGCATCCGATAGAGTTTGACCGCGTCGCGCACGCATTCGAGCAACTTCTCCGGATGCCAGGGCTTGGTGATGTATCGATAGATTCCAGCCTCGTTGACGCCGGCGATAATATCCTCGGATTCGGAAAAGCCCGAGATGATCATGCGCACCGGATCGGGCCAGGTCTCGCGCGCGCGCCGCAAAAAATCGACGCCGGATTCGCCGGGCATGCGCTGGTCGCAGAGGATCACCTGCACCAGATCGCCGGCCAGCACCGCCTCGGCCTCGCGCGCATTGGCGGCGCAAAGCACGTCGAATTCCTCCGCCAGCACACGCTGCACGGATTCCCGCGACCGCAATTCGTCATCGACAATGAGCACGGCGCCTGAGGGGTTCATGGGCGGGGACTCTTTTCAGCAGATGCGTGGCAATTGCTCGCCGGAAAGCCAATCGACAATGCGGCCGCCGCCAAAGCGCGTCGCCATCTGCACGAAACGATGATCGTCGGCGACGACATGGCCGATCAAGGCCGCCTCGCGGCCAAGCGGATGGGCGCGCATCGCCGCGAGCAGCGCCTCGGCCGCGTCGGGCGCGACAAAGGCGACCAGCTTGCCCTCATTGGCGACAAATAATGGATCGAGACCGAGCAATTCGCAGGCGGCGGCGACCTGCGGACGGATCGGCAGCGCGTCTTCCGCGATGCGGATGCCGACGCCCGATTGGTGGGCGATCTCGTTGAGCGTCGCGGCGAGGCCGCCGCGGGTCGGATCGCGCATCAGCCGCAGATGCGGGCCGCAGGCCTCCAGCATGCAGGCGGTCAACCCATGCAAAGCGGCGGAATCGGAGAGGATCGCAGTTTCGAATTGCAGGTTTTCGCGGCTCGACATGATGGCGACGCCATGATCGCCGAGCGTGCCCGAAACCACAATCGCGTCGCCCGGCTTCGCGCGGTCGCCGGACAGCGCGATCCCCTCCGGCGCGACGCCAATTCCCGCCGTCGAAATGAATACACCGTCGGCCTTGCCGCGTTCGACCACCTTGGTGTCTCCCGTGACGATTTTAATCCCGGCCTCGCGCGCCGCCGCGCCCATGCTTTGCGCGATGCGCAGCAGGTCGGCGAGTGGAAAACCCTCTTCGAGAATGAAACTGGCGGAGAGATAAAGCGGTTTGGCCCCCGACATGGCGAGATCGTTGACCGTCCCATGCACCGCCAGCGATCCGATGTCGCCGCCGGGAAAAAACAGCGGCGACACCACATAGCCGTCGGTGGTCATCGCCATGCGCCCGGCGGGGACGTCGAAAGTCGCCTGGTCATTGCCCTGCGCCAGCAGGTCATTGGCGAAGGCGGGGAAGAAAATTTCGGCGATCAATTGGGCCATCGCCCGACCGCCCGAACCATGCGACAGATCGACCCGCCCGTTCCGGATATCGAGCTTGCGGTGTTTCGGACGCTGAAGGGTCACGAAGCCTGCCTTTCAAGGGGCTGGGCGTCACGGAAACGCCCATAGGTCCAATGCGCGGCGCAGGAGCCTTCCGACGACACCATGCAGGAGCCCATCGGCGTCTCCGGCGTGCAGACCGTGCCAAATAATTTGCAATCGACGGGTTTTTTCACGCCGCGCAGAATCGCGCCGCATTCGCAGGCCGGATTGTCCTTGGCCGCAACGGTCTCGACGCCGAAGATTTTTTCCGCGTCGAACTCGGAAAATTCTTCCCGCAGGCGCAGGGCGCTGTCGGGAATAAACCCAAGCCCGCGCCACTCGAACGTCTCGCGCGTCTCGAAAACCTCGGCGACAAAAGCTTTGGCCTTAAGGTTGCCGTCCACCGTCACCGCGCGGATATATTGGTTCTCGACGACATGGCGGCCCTCGTTGATCTGGCGCGCCAGCATCAAGATCGCCTGCATGACGTCGAGCGGTTCGAAACCGGCGATCACCACCGGCTTGCGGTAATTTTCCGCGAAAGCGTGATAGGGTTTTGTGCCGATCACCGTCGAGACATGGGCCGGTCCGACAAAACCGTCGAGCGCGACTTTTTCCTGTGACTCGCCGCCGACAATGGCCTCGATCGCCGCCGGCGTCAGCACGTGGTTGCAGAAGACGAAGAAATTCTTCAGCCCCTCCTTGCGCGCCGCGAGAATGGCCATCGCCGTCGGCGGCGTCGTGGTCTCGAAGCCGATGGCGAAGAAAACGACCTTTCTGTGTGGCTCCTCCCGCGCGATGCGCAAGGCGTCGAGGGTCGAATAGACCATGCGGACGTCGGCGCCCGCCGCCTTGGCCTTGATCAGGCTCAAGTCCCCGGAGCCAGGCACGCGCATCAGATCGGCATAGGTGCACAGCGTGATATCGGGATTTTGCGCCAGTTTGATCGCGTCATCCATCCGCCCCATCGGCAGGACGCAGACCGGACAACCGGGGCCGTGGATCATCCGCACGTTGTGCGGCAGCAGGTCCTCCAGCCCATAGCGCGCGATGGCGTGGGTGTGGCCGCCGCAAAATTCCATGAAGCGATAGGCGCGGTCCTGCCGCGCTTCGGCGGCGATCTTCGCGGCAATGGCGCGCGCGAGCTTGCCGTCGCGATATTCATCGACATATTTCATGCGCCGGCCCCCGCGATCTGGCCCGCCTCGGCGAACAGGCGCAGGGTTTCTTCCGCCTCCTCGGGGTCGAGTTTGTTGAGCGCATAGCCGACATGAAGGATGACATAATCGCCGACCCGCACATCCTCGACCAGCGCCAGCGAAATGATCTTGCCGACGCCGTCAAGCGTGACGCGCGCCATATCGCCGTCGAGCAATTGCGTCACTTGCACGGGTATGGCCAGGCACATGTTTTCATCCCCATTTTCCGCGTTACCGAAACGCTGTCATGAGCTGAGCGAAGCGAAGCAATCCAGACTCAACCTGCAACTTCTGGATTGCTTCGCTTCGCTCAGCTCATGAAGGTTTGAAATGGCAACGCCCCATATTCAACCATTCATCAACGCCGCGCGCGCCAACGCCGCCTGCCCTAACGACAGGCCGCCGTCGTTGGGCGGCATTTTCCGCGCCAGCAGAGGCGCAAAACCCTTTTCGCGCAAGGCGCCGGCCAGACCTTCGCTCAAAATCTTGTTCATCATGCAGCCGCCGCCAAGCGCGATCTTTTCGCCGGGCGCCGCGACCGTCGCGATCCATTCCACCAGACCGGCGATCAAGGTTCCGTGCAGCCATCCGGCGCCTTCGGCAAGCGAAGGCCGCGCGTCGATCAGATGCGCCAGCAGGCCGGAAAAATCCAGGACGCCGTCGCGCAGCGCGAAGCCATCCGGCAGCGCCCGAATATCGCGCGCAACAGCCTCCAGCCGAATCGCCGCCTGACCCTCGAAATCCTGCCTTTGCGCCAATCCGAGCAAGGCGGAGGCGGCGTCGAACAGCCGACCGAGGCTGGTCGTCATCGGCGTGTTTTTCGGCAGGCCTATTTTCGCGAGACGCCCCGCCTCGGGCGCGCTAGCGAAAAAGGCGCCGGCCTCGTCGAGACGCCCCAGCGCGGAAAAAGCCGCCAGACCCATGCGCCAGCAATCGCGCGCCGCGCGGTCGCCGCCGATCAGCGGCAGGCCCGAAAGATGGCCGAGACGCGCAAATCCACCGGCCCCGTCGAGGCGCAGCAATTCCCCGCCCCAGGCCCCGCCGTCGTCGCCCAATCCGTGCCCGTCCAGCGCCGCGCCAAGCAAGGGGCCGGTTTCGCCCTGTTCGGCGCCGATGGCCGCGACATGGGCGGCGTGATGCTGGAAACGCCAGACCGGCAGGCCGCTCGCCTCGGCAAAACGGGTGGAGAGATAATCCGGATGCAGGTCGCAGGCCGCAGCCTCGGGCTTGACGTCGAGCAGCGCCTTGAGATGGGCGGCGCTTTCCTCGTAGAAGCGGAAGGTCTCCGCGTCCGACAGGTCACCGATATGCTGGCTGACGAAAGCCTCGCGGCCTCGCGTCAGCGTCAGCGTCGCCTTGAGATGGCCGCCGCAGGCGAGCACGCAAGGACCATCGGCGCCGAGGTCGATCGGTTCGGGAACAAAGCCGCGTCCCCGGCGCAAAAAGGCCGGCGCGCCATCGACACGCTGCATCACGCTGTCGTCGGCGCGCACGACAATGTCGCGGTCATGGGTGACGATCAGATCTGCGATGGCGCGGAGCCGTTCGCGCGCCTCGTCATTATTGACGATCAGCGGCTGGCCGCCGGGATTGGCGCTGGTGGCGACAAGGGCGAAATTCTGGGCCGCGTCGCGCGCGCCGCCCGCCGCATGAAACAACAGATGATGAACCGGCGCATAGGCCAGCACCACGCCGAGCCGGGTCATGTCCGGCGCGACGTTCGGCGGCAACACGCCAAGGCCGGGCAGCAGCACGATGGGGCGCGCGGGATGGCGCAGCAGCGCCAAATCCTCGGGCGTCGGCGTCGCGAACAGCCGCACGGAAGCCTCGTTGGCCAGCATGATCGCGAAAGGCTTGGCCTCGCGGTCCTTGCGCCGCCGCAATTCGGCGACCGCGGCCTCGTTTTGAGCGTCGCATAGCAGATGAAAACCGCCGATGCCCTTGAGAGCGACGATCTTGCCCTCGCGCAAGGCGTCGACGATGTCGCTCACCCGATGCGACAGGCGCGGCCCGCAGGTCGCACAGGCGATGGGTTCGGCATGGAAGCGGCGATTGGCCGGATCGATATAGTCGCGCGCGCAATCCGCGCACATGGCGAAGCGCGCCATCGCGGTTTGCGCGCGGTCATAGGGCAGGCGGCGCGTCAGCGTGTAGCGCGGGCCGCAATGGGTGCAATTGACGAAAGGATAGAGATGAAAACGGCTTTGCGGATCGAACAGATCGTCGAGACACATTTCGCAGGTCGCGGCGTCGGCGGGGATGCGGGCGCGCCCCAGGCCGCCGCGCGAGGCCTCGATGATGAAAGTCCTGTCGCCGCGCGGCGCGAGCCTTTCGGATTCCAGCCCGTCGAGCCGCGCCAAAGGCGGAAGCTCCGCGCGCAAGGCGGCGACAAAGCGCTCGGGCGCCTCGCCCTCGATTTCCAGCGTGACGCCATCGGCATCGTTGCGCACGAAGCCGGCAAGATGGAACCGCGCCGCAAGCCCATGGACGAAGGGCCGAAATCCGACGCCCTGCACCGCGCCGCGCAAGCGAAGGCGCAACCGCCGCGTCTCGTCCCTCGATCGGAGCGCGCCCAAAGCCATCAGCCGGCCTTTTTCGTCACGACTTTTTTCCGGGCGGCGCGCGCCTCGATCCAGGCGTAAAATGCCGCGAGGCCCTCGCCGGTTTTGGCCGAGACCACCAGGGTCTGCAAGTTCGGGTTGACCCTTAGCGCATGGCCGATGCAGGCGCCGACATCGAAATCGAGATGCGGCAGCAGATCGGATTTGTTGAGCAGCATCAGGTCCGCGGCGGCGAACATGTCGGGATATTTGGCCGGCTTGTCCTCGCCCTCGGTGGTCGAAAGCAGCACCACCTTATGCGCTTCGCCGAGATCGAAAGCGGCGGGACAGACCAGATTGCCGACATTCTCGATGAACAGCAGCGAATTTTGCGACGGCGCGAGGGTTTCGAGCGCCTTTCCGATCATGTGGGCGTCGAGATGGCAGCCTTTTCCGGTATTGACCTGGATCGCCCTGACGCCGGTGGCGCGGATGCGCTCGGCGTCGTTCGAGGTCTGCTGGTCGCCCTCGATCACCGCAATCTTTTGGCGATCCTTAAGGTCCTCGATGACGCGCACCAGCAAGGTGGTCTTGCCCGAACCGGGGCTGGAGACGAAATTGAGCGCCAGCACGCCTGTTTCCGCGAAATGGGCGCGGTTGACATCGGCATGGGAGCGGTTCTTCGACAAGATGTCGCGCTCGATCTGAACGATCCGCTCCTGACTCAATCCGGGAACATGGACGCCCGCCAGCCCGGCGCCAAAATCGAGCTTTTCGCCGCCCTCGCCATGCGCGTGATGCGGATGGGCGTGGGCGTGATCGTGATGGTGATCGTGGACATGATCGTGCGGATGATCGTGATCATGCCCATGGTCGTGGGTGTGTCCATGCGGATGATCGTGATCATGATCGTGCGTATGGTCATGGTCATGGTCGTGGTCGTGGTCGTGGCGATGATCGCCATGACCATGGCTGTGGCTGTGACGATGGGTGTGGCTGTGGCTTTGCGCCTTGTCCTCTTCGGGCTTCCCGCCGTTTTCCAGGGCCGCCGTCCCGCATCCGCAAACCGTGCACATTATTCGACCTCCAGTTCCTTGACGCGCATTTCGTCGCCGGCGACCATCTGCACATGGTAAAGTCCGCATTCCGGACAGGCGCCGAAACGCTCGATCAGCGCCACCGTCTTCCCGCAATCGAGGCACCAGCCCTGCCCCGGCGTGCGGATGATTTCGAGCTTCGCGCCCTCGGCGAGCGTGCCGCGCGTCGCCGCATCGAAACAGAATTCCATCGCCTCCGGCTCGACGCCGCTCAAAATCCCGATTTCGAGCCACACCGTCTTGACGCGCGAAAAGCCCTGTTTGCGGGCTTCTTCGCTCAAAATTTCGACGACGCCCTCGGTCAGCGACATTTCATGCATCCGCCAGATCCCGGGCTGCTTCCCTGATCGCCACGCCGACGGCGATGCAGGGATCGAACACGAACGCAAGCCTTTCCACCCTTCGGCGGGCCCGCGCGCCGGTCCCGATCTCGGCGCCGCGCAACAGCCGGACGAAAGGCCCGTCGGGATGGAAATTCCATTCGGTCGGCGCGACGATGCGATAATCGGCGATCCGGCCCTCGTCGTCGAGCCGCACCCCATGATACAGCCTTCCGCGCGCGGAATCGACCGCCGAAAAACCCTGAGCCGGCCCCATGTTTCGCACCGAAAGCAGCCCCGCCGGAGGCGCGCCGCCGTCGAGCAGCGCGGCGATGGCGTCGAGCGTCGCCGCCATGTCGGCAAAACGCGCCGCCAGCCGTCCCGAAAGGCCGTTGACGGAACCCGCCCCACCCTGCCGCGCCGCAGCGCCGGTTTCGACGCAGCGCCCGTCAAGCTGCGGCGCGAGGCAAAATTCAGGATCGCTCATCGCTTCCGCCACCGCCTCGTCATCGCCGGCGCGCAAGAAATCGGCCTCGACCTCGCGCAGCCGCCAGTGCGGCTCATCGACCATCACCTGCGCCCATTGGCGCGCGAAAAACTCGGTTCCCGCCTTGAAATCGCGCAGGCCGAGAAAACGCGACGCCCGATCGACCCGCGCGAGCAAGCTCTGCGCCTCCTGCGACTCCGGCAGGGCGCGCAGGGCGGCCAAGATCTCGCGCAAAGCCGCGATGCTCGCCGGGTCGGGCGGATCGTCCTGCGGCCAGTCCAGCACGCTGGCGCGCAGCATTTCGCCAAATCTTTCGCCCAGCAGGCGCAAGCTTTGGCGACGCCGCCGCGACGGGTCGGGCCTCTGCCCCAAAGCCGCCTCGCCTGCCGCCTGGGCGGCGAGCGATTGCGCCGTCGGGCACAGCGAAAACAGGTTTTTCGCCAGAGCCGCAGCCCCCGTAGCCGAACGGCCGACGAATATCGGCGCGATATTTTTTCGCGGCGAGAAGATCTCGACCTCGCCGACGCGCCCGTCTCCGACCAGCAGCTTGACCTGGAGCGCGCCGTCGAGGCCGCTCATGGCGCGCGCGCTTTTTCGCCGCCACGCAAAAAGAAGGCGCGGCGGTCCATGCGAGGCACTTCGGCGCTCTCGCGCCGGCGGTATTCTTCCGCGCGCTCGGCCGGGGTTTCGCGCGGCGCATCGGGCGCGAAGGGATAGATTTCGGGCTCGGGCGCCTGCGCCAGCGCGCCCTCGTCCATCAGCGCCGCGACCGCCGCCCGGGCGGTGGCGAGCGCCGCCTCTTGATCGACGAAATCCTGCATCGGCGAGAACAGTGAGCACACCAGCAGCCGCCCCAGACCTTCGAGATCGGCGACGAGGAAATCGACTTTTCCGCAGGGTAGCGAGACGCTTTGCTTTTCTCCCGCCGCAGCCGGAATTGGCGGCGAGTCTTGCAGCGGAACCAGCACAATATTCATGAACCAGGGCGTGACGACGATTCCGAGGGCCTGGCCGCGCCAAGGACGGAACCCGACGCCGGCGACCGCGAGCGCCTTGTTGCAGATCGGCGCATCGGCCATGGCCCGCCGATGAACTTCGTCGAAATAGGCCTCCAGCCGCGCGGAAAAATCGGCGGCTTCTGCTTCAGGACCCATCGCCGAGCCTCATGAATTTGGACGGCGGCGCATCGCAATTGGGACAGCGCCAGTCTTCCGGCAGGGCGGAGAACGGCGTGCCCGGCGCAACCTGCCAGACATCGTCGCCCTTGGCGGGGTCATAGACATGCCAGCAGACGCCGCACTCCATGCTGGTTTCGTCCTCGACCTGGGCGCGCCCGAAATTCTCGAAAGAGCTCATCGGAAATAGGCCTCGTCGATTTCGCGCATCCGCTCCGCGCTGTCGCGAAAATCCTCTTCCGCCGCGCGGGCGACCGCCGGCGCGTCGCCGATTTCGAGCGTGTCGAGGATGATCTGGTCCATCGAGTTGAAATATTGCACCGACCAGACGTTTTTCGTCGCCGTCGACAGCACGCGGCAGGAGCCATAGCCTTTCGAGATCAGCCGAACCGCGCCGGCCCCGAGACAAAGCTGCAGAAACTCCATGTCCTGCGGGCTCATCGGCAGCAAGGTGAAGGTGATCGTATGGCTCGGCTCGCCCGGCTGGTGGGCGCCGGCGCGGCTCTCGATTTCCTTGAGCAGCGGCATGACGTTCATCGCGCCAACCGGCGGCGCGCCATAGGCCAGCGGTTGGGTATTGACCAGCGCGGCGCGTTTGGCGATTTCCGGCAATTCCGAGACTTCGAGATAATCGGCGAAAGGCCTGCCGTCGGGATCGGTGAAGCGCACGCGCCACAGGCCGGCCATGGTCGATTCCTGGATCTGTGCGGCGACCCCGTCCGGCAAGGCCACGACGCCCGCCACTTCGCCTTGGCCCAGCACCTGCTCGATCAGTTCGATCTCGTCGGCGGAAAACTCGGTGAGATCGAACAGGCGGCCGGGCTCTCTTTCCTGCTGCGTATCGAGCGCGGCGGCGATTTCGGGGAGCATTTGCGCGACGCGAGGGCAATGGGCTATCAGCGCCTCGGCCTTGCCGGTCGCCAGTCCGGCCAGCGCGCCGGACGAGGTGCGGCCATTGGCGGCGTCGCCGAGCGGATCGAATCCGATCGGTAAAATCGTCATCGCTTCCTCGGCGCCCTCCGGCGCGACCCAGAATCCGGCCTTCATGCGACTGTCCCTTTCGAATGCGTGAATTCCACCCTCGGCCCCCTGGTCAAGCTCAGAACCGGCGCGTCCGGATCGAGCAAGGCCTCGATTTTCTGGCGATAGTCCGACCAGTCGTAAATCTTGGGCAGGACGCCGACCGCATCGGCCCCGCGCGTGACGACGAGCGAGGGAAAGACAAAGACCTGGAAGCGGCTTTTCAATTTCTCTTCCGCCGCCGGCGCGACCACGGCGCCGCGCAGCCGTCCGGCGAAGGCCTGCAAAAGTTCCGGCAGCACCACCGCGACATCGCCGGTCTCGGGCCGATTGGCCCCGGCGCCGGGGAAAAAAATCAGCGCATGCAGGCTTTCCCCCGGCGCCGGCGCGAGAAAGGCATCGAGCGAGGCCTCATCGACCTGCGGCAGGCGGTGACGCTCGGTCAAGGCGCGAAGCAATGGCGTCGTCATGGCGTTTCCTTGTCTTTTTTTTGGTTTCGTTTTTTAGTTTCGCAAAAATCGAGCCAGCCATACAGCGGCGGCAATGCCTCGCCATCGATCGCCGCTGCAAAGAAAGTTTACGCACAACGGCGGCAAACTTTCCACTGCGTTCAGCGCAGATGTTCCGGCAATTGCGGCTCGCGATCGATCAGATCGGCGAACAGCGCTTCGAAACTTTCGCCGCGCAGCGCGGCTTCCAGCCCGCGCAGCGCGTCGTCGATCAGCTGCGCCTCAGCTGCGTCGAGCACGCGGATGGCGGTGTCGATATGCACCAGCACCTGCGTTCCGGGTTCCTGCGCGCCGATCAGCAGCATCGAGACGCGTCTGGTTTCACTCTCGCGCGCACACAGCGCCGAAACCTCGTCGCCCTCGACAATCCGCATCGGCACGCCAACACACATTTCGCTTTCCCTGAACTCGCCGCTTCACGCTTCCGGCGGCGCCGAAAACTTCTCATAGCTGGCGAAATCAATATCATTGCCGAGCAGCGGCGCGACGCTTTCGCCAGGGCTTCGACGAAGGCAGGGCGCCCCCCATTGCCCGAGGATCGTCGCCGCGATATCGGCCGCCTGTTCGAGCTGCTGGCGCACGGGTGCGGTCAGGGGACCGCCCCAATCTTCCAGATCGAGCGGCTGGCAACCGATCAGCGCCAGTTTCTCGGGATAGTCGCCGAGCAGGTCGGCGGCGGAGAGCACTTCCTGGAAGCCGGTCTGGTGCAGGCTCATCTTTTTCGCGCCGGTGAATTTCGGCACTTCGTCGCCCTGCACGATCTTGAGCGTTCCCGGCTCAAGGCCGTAGTCGATGGCGTCGAACACCAGAAGATAATCCGCCTCCTGCACGAATTGCACGAGATAGAGCCCCTGGGTGCCACCGTCGAGCAGGCTGACACTGGCCGCCGCGCGATAGCGGCCGTGAAACGTCTCCAGCGCGCGGACCCCGAATCCCTCGTCGGCCCATAAAATATTGCCGATGCCGAGGACGAGAATGCCGGGTTTGCGCTCCTGAACCATCTTCAGACCTCGTCGCGGAACTGGCGTTCGCCCGATATCATCGCGGAAATCATGCTCTGGCGCGACATGATGTCTTCGCGAATCGCCGCGTAAACATGGATGAAGGTGAAGCAGACCAATACCCACATGCCCAGGTGATGCAGGGTGTGGACCTGCTGGCTGTTGGGAAACAGCCAGAACACCCAGCCAAAGGCGTGAGACAGCCAGCTCGCGCGGCCCTCGCCCTCCGAATAGAGCGCGAAGCCGGTGCAGATCATGAAGATCGTGCCCAGGGTGGACATCAGGAACATCGACAGATGGGCGAGCGGATTATGCCCGATATATTGCTGGGGATATTTTTCCAGAAACGCGTACCAGCGGGCTTCCAACAGCGCGCCGCGCCAGAACTCGCCCTTCCAGAAAGGGATGTAGAAAAGCTGCCTGGCGTGTGAGTTGCCGACGAATGCCCAGTAGATGCGCCCCAGCATGGCGACGGCCAAGATCTGCCCGGCGGTGAAGTGGATGAAGCGGATATAGCCCATCTGGAAATGCGCGCTGGCCTCGCCGGTCGGGCTCGACGGTGGCGAAGCGATCAGATAGCCGGTGACGAACAGGGTCACCATGGCCAGAGCATTGACCCAGTGCCAGAGCCGCACGGGCGCCTCATAGACATAGACCGTGCGCCGGACGACGGCCCTTTCGCCGACCGAGTCCACGATATCGGCGGTTTGCGTCAATTCGGGGTTTACGTCCAATAGAGCTTTTTTCAGCCGGCAGCGCTCGGCGACGAGATCGGCGGCGTGCGTCAATTCGGTCATGACGTCCTCCCGGAATAAGTTCTTGTCGATGCGGATCCATTTTCCCGCGAGGGGAGAAGGAAAAACCCTTTACCTGACAGTCACCTTGGCCATTTCCTGACCGTCCGGGCTCATCACATGGGTCGAGCAGGCGAGGCAGGGATCGAAGGAGTGCAGCGTCCGCAGGATTTCCAGCGGCTGGGTCGGATCGGCCATCGGCGTATTCATCAGCGAGGCCTCGAAGGCGCCGATATTGCCGTTGGGGTCGCGCGGCGAACCGTTCCAGGTGGTCGGCACCACGGCCTGATAATTGTCGATCCGGCCATCCTTGATCTTGATCCAGTGGGCGAGCGCGCCGCGCGGCGCCTCTGTGAACCCGACGCCCTTGACCTCGGACGGCCAGGACTTCGGCTCCCACTTGTCGACATTGGCGGTGGACGAGTCGCCCGCCTTGATGGTGGCGATAAGTTTGTCCTGGAAATGCTTCAGCTTGTCCGCCGCCCATTGGCATTCGAGCGCCCGCGCCGCAGTGCGCCCGAGCGTCGAGAACAGGGCCGAGGTCGGCAGGCCAAGATCTTTCAAGAGCTTGTCGACCGGCTCCTTGAATTCCGGCTTGTTCTGCGCGTAGCCGACGATCCAGCGCGCGAGCGGCCCGACTTCCATCGCATGGCCCTTCCAGCGCGGCGACTTGATCCAGCTGTATTTGGCGCCTTCGTCGAGGCTTTCGATATTGGTCTTGGTTCCCTTTGCGTTGGGGCCGAGTTCGTAATGCGGATCGGTAACGCCGTCCCAGGGATGCAGGCCCTTGGTCTCGTCGGGATATTTGTACCAGCTATGGGCGACGAATTCCTGGATTTCCAATGGATCGCGAAGGTTTACCGGGAAGACTTCCGCGAGATTGCCGTTGATGATCGCGCCTTGGGGCAAAGCCAGATTGGCGGCGGAATAATCGTTGGCGTGTTCGGGAATGTCGCCATAGGCGAGCACGGATTGGCTCGACAGGCCGCCGCCATAGAGCCAGTCCTTATAGAATGAACCAATCGCCGCGACGTCGGGCAGATAGACCTGGTTGGTGAATTCGATCGACCGGTCGATGATCTCGGTGACGTAGTTCAGCCGCTCCATGTTGATCGCGCCGACGCCGCCGATCCCATCGACATTGATCGGACAGGGCACGCCGCCGACGAGCCAGTTCGGATGCGGGTTCTTGCCGCCGAAAATCGTATGGATCTTGACGATTTCCTTCTGGAAATCGAGCGCTTCGAGATAATGCGCCACCGCCATCAGATTGGCTTCGGGCGGCAGGCGATAGGCCTTGGAGCCCCAATAGCCGTTCTTGAACGGGCCGAGTTGGCCGGATTCGACGAATTTCTTGAGCCGCCCCTGCAAGTCGCGGAAATAACCTGGCGAGGACAGGGGCCATGGCGAAAGCGATTGCGCCAGCGCCGAGGTCGCCTTGGGATCGGCGGAGAGCGCCGAGACCACATCGACCCAGTCCAAGGCGTGCAGATGATAGAAATGCACGATGTGATCGTGCACCTGCAACGTCAGCTGCATGATGTTGCGGATGGAATTGGCGTTTTCCGGAATCCTGATCTGGAGCGCATCTTCCACCGCGCGCACCGAGGTCAGCGCATGGGTGCCGGTGCAGACGCCGCAGATCCGCTCGGTAAAGGCCCAGGCGTCGCGCGGATCGCGCCCGCGCAGGATGACCTCGATGCCGCGCCACATCGTGCCGGTGGAGACGGCATTGCGGATGACGTTCTGCTCGTCGACATTCACCTCGACGCGCATATGGCCTTCGATACGGGTGACCGGATCGACGACAATACGCTTGCCGGAATTGTCGAGGGTGAAACCGTTCGGAGTCTGGACGGTCATGGCTGCGTTTCCTCAAAATTTGTTCTTGAATGAGTCTCGGGACGGCCGGGAGCGAAGGCCCGCTTATTTGACCGCCGGCGGCGCCTTGTCGTCGCGCTTGACCGCAACCCGGCTGAGCGCGGTGATCGCTGCATGGGCGGCGACCGCCACGCCCACCGTCGCGGCGGCGGCGACGCCGATCCGGTCGGCGTTGGATTCCACGCCGAACTGGTGGATGTTGCTGAGCCGCTCGTAGAACGGCCCATTGTCCCAGAAACCGTCTTCCGAACAGCCGATGCAGCCGTGGCCGGACTGGATCGGGAAAGACACGCCATTGTTCCAGCGCACCGTCGAACAGGCGTTATAGGTGGTCGGACCCCTGCAGCCCATCTTGTAGAGGCACTTGCCCTCGCGTGCGTTCTGGTCGTCCCATTGCTCGACGAACTGGCCGGCGTCGAAATGCGGGCGGCGATAGCACTTGTCGTGAATGCGCTGCGAATAGAACATTTGCGGCCGGCCCTGCCGGTCGAGTTCTGGCAAGCGGCCAAAGGTGGTGATGAAGGTGACGACGCCGGTCATGACTTCGGCGATCGGCGGACAGCCGGGAACCTTGATGATCGGCTTGTCGGTGATCACCTTGTCGATCGGCACCGCCTGGGTCGGGTTCGGCTTGGCCGCCTGGACGCAGCCCCAGGAGGCGCAGGCGCCCCAGGCGATCACGGCCGCGGCGTCCTGCGCCATCCATTTGAGCCGTTCGACGAAGGGCCTGCCGCCATCGATGCAGAACATGCCGCCTTCGTTGAGCGGCGGATTGCCTTCGACCGCGAGGATATACTTGCCTTTGTACTTTTCCTTGGTCTCGGCGAGAATGGCCTCGGCCTGATGGCCGGCGGCGGCCATCAGCGTGTCGTCATAATCGAGCGAGATCATCGACAGCACGACATCCTTGACGAGAGGATGGGCCGAGCGGATGAAACTTTCCGAACAGCAGGTGCATTCGAGCCCGTGCATCCAGATCACCGGCACGCGCGGATTGGTTTCGAGCGCGTGGGCGACATTCGAGGCGCCGGTTGCGCCAAGCCCCATGCTGGCGGCGGTCAGCGAACAGAATTTGGTGAAACTGCGCCGCGTCACCCCCTGTCGGCGGATCACCTCGTAAAAGGTCTCGGTTGCGGACATCGACGCCTCCCCTTTGCGTTGTCGCTTTTCGCCTTGTAGCCCGCTGGCCCGGCGATTGGAGCAATCCTTGGCAAGATGGGCGCCAGATTTCGTGGACACGCGGCGTTTTTTTCAATCCCTCATTTTTCAACGGGGTTCTTTCGAAAGGGACGCGGCGGCGGCGCCGGAGGCGGCGGCGCACTGGAAAGAATTCTGGCGCCGCAAAGAAGGTAACTTTGCAGTCCGGGGGGCAGAGGCGGTCAGCCCGAATATTACTCGCCACCGTCCGCCGGTCCGGCCGATCCCGCTTCTTCGAGCAGACTCGCATGCAGCGTTCGAAACCTTGCGATGGCGCGGTCGGCCTCGATCAGCCGGTCCTCGCCCGGCGGCGGGCTTTCGCGCGGCGTCTGCGTCACCACGACCCTTTTGTCCTGGTTGAGGATGAATCGGTTGCTCAAGCCCATCAGGGCTTCAAACGGCTTTGCCGCCAAGGGGTTGAGATAGCGGTGATAGACGCGCAGGTAATAGCGGGTCTTGCGCTCGTTGATCGGCGTGAAGGCGATGAAATTCTTGAGGCGTGGGCTGAGGTTGAGCAGCCAGACGCCTGGGAACTTGAAATGAAGCGACGGTTCCCGCCCGGCGGCCGCGGCTTTCAGCTCCGCGACGCCGCGCGTCGCCTGCCCCTCGTCGCGCGCATTGGTCACCCAGACCTTGATGTCCTGCTGGTCGGCCTCGACATAGGGCCCTTCGACGAAGGCGCGTCCGCCGCCGCCGATGGTGGAGCGGTGGACGAAGGCCAGATGCGCGACATCGAGCTGGTTCTCGATGGCGCGCGTGTAGTGGACCGGCCAATCGACCGCTACGGTCCCGTGGCGCCAGCCCGTTTCGAGCGGCGCAAAATAGGGAAGCTCGGGATAGAGGTCGCGGATTTCGCCGCGCCAGAGCCAGATGAATCCATGCGCCTCGCGCAAGACCAGGCTCGGCAGCGCCATGCCCTCGGGAATCTTGCGCCGCCGGCCATTGGCCGGAATGTGGACGCAACGGCCCTGCCCGTCGAATTCGAAGCCATGGAACGGGCAGACCAACCGGTCGGCCTCGATCCTGCCGCCGCTCAAAGCCGCGCCGAGATGCGGGCAACGATCCGGGTGGGCATGGGGAAAACCATCCGCCGTGCGCCAGAAAACCAGCCTCGCTCCCAGACGCTCGACGCCGAACGGCCTGCGCCCGACCTCCCGGCTTTCAAGCACGGGATACCATTGATTTGCCGGCAAGATCATCGCGGAAAGGGCCTCATTTCTTGCTGGCGGCAAGATAGAATTGCGCGCAGGCCATGGCGTCGGAAAGCGCCTCATGATGATTGAGCGCGATCCCGAGTTTTTGGCAGACATCCGACAATCTGGTGGGACGGATGTTCCACGCGGCGCGCGAAATCCGCACCGTGCAGCGAAACGGCAGCGTCGGCGCCGGCAGTCCATAGCTTGCGCAGCAGGCGTGCAGCACGCCCTCGTCGAAGGATGCATTATGCGCCGCCAGAAACTCGGCGTCCCCGAAGAAACCCGCGATCCTTGGCCAGAGCGTGGCGAAATCATCGGCCTTGGCGACGTCTTTCCACCTCAGTCCATGGATGTAGGTGAACACGAATTCGCGTGTCGGCGGGCGGATCAGGTGAACCGCCGTTTCAACGATTTCACCGTCCTTCACCTTGACCAGCCCGACCGCGCAGGCGCTGTCGGCGCGATGATTGGCGGTTTCGAAATCAATCGCCACGAAGTTCATGATGGGCCCGTCCGGCTATCGCCCGCGAAATTCTGTTGGGTCTTATGCGCGGATACGCAATGAGCGTCAAAACCATCTTCGACAGCGGCGGCATTCGGCTCGCGGCTCCGCTCCATTGCAAAATTTTTGTTCTGCCTTGTAACCAGGATTGTTGCCTATTTCAGTTACTTATGACGAAATGTCTGAAATAAGAAGAAGCTCGCGGTTACGGAGACGGCTATGTGCCTTTGGTGCGGGAATTCGCTCATTGCCGAAAGCCTGACCTCGGGGTTTCCCCGATCCGCCCCGAACCGGCGGCGGTTCATGGCCTATGCCGTATCGGCCGGGGCGGCCATGACGGCGGGCGGCCCGGCCAAGGCCGCCGGCGGCGCGGAAGTGATCTTTCGCAATGGAACGGTCATTCCAATGACGGGCCAAAGCCGCAATTTCGAGGCCCTGGCGATCAGCGACGGCAAGATCCTCGCGGCAGGATCGCTCCTGGAAGTTTCAGCTTTGGCCGGAAGCGCCACCCGGATCGTCGATCTGGAGGGCCGCACGCTCTTGCCGGGATTCATCGACCCGCATCATCACACCACCTTGTCCGCCCTTTTCTCGGATCTGTTTATCGATATCGGCTACGCAAAATATCCCAGGCGCGCCGACGTGTTCGCCCCGCTTCGGGAGGCCGCCGCGAAAACGCCTCCGGGCCAGTGGATTCGAGCCGGGGGGTTCGACAACCTGCTGCAAGGCGGCGACCTGTCGATGAAGGATCTGGACGCGGTTTCGACCGAGCATCCGATTTTCGTGCTTTACGTCAACGGACACGAGAGCGCCGCCAATGGACAGGCTTTTCAGCTTGCCAAAATCACCGAAGATGTCGGGGAAATCGCGGGGGGCGGCCATTTCGGCCGCGGGCCTGACGGCAAGTTGAACGGCCTGATTTACGAAACGGCGGTTTTGAGCTTTCTCAAAATCGCGATCCCGCCCCTTACGCCGGAGCTGATCGCCAGGGCGATGGCAACCTATGCCGGAAAGGCGGCCGCCGCCGGCAACACAACCCTGCACGAGCCCGGCACCGTAAAGCCGGAATGGGCGCCGCTGCTGGCCAAATTGTCCAACAATCTCGGGGTGCGCCTGAGCGCCAGCCTGAGCTCGGATTCGATCGATGCCGGCAAGGGCTTCGCGTCGCTTGGACCGGGCGCCCGGGCGAGGCGGTTCCCCGACAGCCGTTTTTCGCTTTATGGCGTCAAGTTCTGGGCGGACGGCTCGGACCAGGCCGAGTCCGCCGCGCAAACCCTGCCCTATCTGCACAGCGATAAAAAAGGCAAGACCAACTACCCCGTGTCGCAGATGACGGAGCTGTGCCGCGCGGCGAAGGACGCCGGATGGCCGATCCTGATCCATTGCCAGGGCGACGCGGCGGTCGACGGCGCTCTCGATGCAATCGAAGCAGTCTATGGCGCCAAACCGGCCACGGGGCTCAACGTGCTGCAGCACGCGACCATGGCGCGTCAGGACCAACTCGAACGGGTGAAGCGCCTCGGCGTCGAGATCAGCTTTCTGCCCGACCTGCTCTATCTCTATGGCGCCGCCTATCGCGACCAGATCTTCGGGCCGGAGAGGGCGGATTTCATGGAACCGATGGCGGCCGCCTTGAACGCGGGCATAAAATTCTCCCTGCATACCGACGCGCCGGTCTCCCCCGCAGGTCCCTTGAGGCTGTTGCAGATCGCCGTGACGCGACGCTGCGCCATCGACCATTCGCTGATCGGCCCCGGCCAGGCGATCGGAATCGACGAGGCGCTCAAGGCGATCACGATTCACGCGGCGCGGCATATCGGCCTGGAGGACACGATCGGAACGCTCGAACCGGGCAAGGAGGCCGATCTGACGATTCTGGAAAGCGATCCCTACAAGACCGATCCCGAAAAACTCATGTCGATCAAGGTCAGCGAAACCTGGGTCGCCGGCGAGAAGAAATACGGTTGAGGATCAAGCATCCCCCGGCTCTGCGCCACAAAGTTCAAGATTGACCCATCCCGCTATCGCCTGCGAAATCCTGTCGGGTCTTAAGCTTGAATGCGTGGCGACCGCAAAAACCATCATGGGCAAGGCGCCGCCCGGCTCTTGCGCAGCCGCCGACCCACTTGGCCGGAGAAGTCGCGGCTTTGGGCCAGCTTCGCGCCGGAATGGGCCGAACAAGCGCTTTTTTTGGGCAGCCAGGCATCGTCGCGAAACAGCAACGGGTGGGCCTCCGACGTCCATCTTCATCCGTCTTGAGCGACAAAAATTACCCGGCGCAGGAAATGCATCTGATCGCCGTCGGCAGCGCCTTCAGGCGCCTCGGATCGATCGCTTCGCCGCATTGGGCGCAGACGCCGTAATTCCCCTCGGCGATCCGTTGCAACGCGTCGCGAATCTGGCGGACTTCCTGAAGCTTGGAGGTCTCGACGCCGGCAAGCGCATCCTGGTTTTCGAGTTGAGTCGCCTGCTCCTCCCAATCGGCGGGCAACAAGCTGCGCAATTCGTTGTCGATCTCGGCAATATTGCTGGCCAGCTCAACAAGGCGGCGCTGGAGCGCCTTGGCGATTTCGTCGTGCGTTTTCATATCGTTCGCTTCCAATGGCGATTGGCTGTTGGGACGCCAGGAGAAGGACCTCCCGAATCCGTCCGAACCCGACGCCAAAATTCTTCCACATGGAGCCGCCGCTCGGGGGAGACAGCTTAAGACCGCAATCGAAACATGCAAATCTGTTTTTCATGTCAGACGGCGAGCGGGACGCCCAAGGCGCAGGACGAACCGGCGACAGCGGTCATCAATGCGCCGTGCAGACCATGCAGGGATCGAAGGAGCGCACGACATGCTGGATCGTCGGGGCCTTGGCGCCGGAATCGCCGGTCTCGACACCGACCAGAGCCTGTTCGAGCGGACCGGGAACGCCCGCCCCGTCGCGCGGAGAAAAATTCCATGTGGTCGGGGCGATAATCTGATAGAGCTGGATCACACCCTTTTCGACGCTCGCCCAATGGCCGAGCGCGCCGCGCGCCGCCTCGACTTTTCCCGTCGCCTGCCCGCAGACGAAAGGCGGAGGCGTCTCGCAAAAGGCCTCGTCGAGCCGCAGCGCCCGCGCCCAAGCCTGGGCCGCGACCGTCAGCCGCGCGATTTCCATCGCCCGCGCAACCACGCGAACATAGACATTCGTGCCGCCCTGCCGCGCGATCAGCGCCCGCACCAGAGGGTCGCCGGCGACCGCCTGTCGCGCCACGGCGCCGGTCTCGGCTGGCGCCCCGTCAAGTCGCGGCGCCTTGGCCCATGAATAGGCGTCTTTGCGCTCGGAGTCGGGCGCCGTGATCGCAAGCGCCGGATCGGACGAATTTACCGCGAAATAAGAACTATCCACATGCTCGGAGATGGCGTTTTCCGGCAAGGGCCGCTTTTCCCCGTTGCGCGGGTCGAACACGCCGGGCGCGAACAAGTGGCCCCCCGCCGCCTCATAGGCGCCAAAACTCAGCAAAGGCAAGGCGGCGCATCCCAATCGGTCGAGCCGCAACTCCTGTCCGAGGCGCAGGAAGGCCGCGAAATCGCCCTTTCCTTCGGAAAAATCCGCGAGACCGTCGGGAGTGGAAATTTCCAGCACTTTTTCGAGCGGCGCGGCGAACAGCGATTTTTCAACAAAGCCGCGAAAATCGCCGAGAATGGACAGCAGCCGCATTTTCTCGCCGAGATCGAGCGCCCGGGTGACCCCGCCCGGCTGGATGGCGAGGGAATGCGGCCATTTGCCGGCGATCAGCCCCATGACGTGGAGCAATCTCGCCCGAGCGGGCAGAACGTCGCGCGAAGCCGCGCCGGAAAGCGCCTTGAACCGCGCTTCCACCCCAGGAAACCAGCTCTCGCGGGCATAATCGCCGCCGGCGAAATCCGGCATGAAAAACAGATAGAAATGGGTCAGATGATCGGCGATGTTTTCCGCCGCATGGGCGATATTGGCCGCCCGCTCGCCATTGGGCTGCGGCTGAACCCCCGTCAGCGCGCGCAACATCGCCGCCGCCGCCATGCTCTGCGAAACCGAGCATATGCCGCAAATGCGCGGCGCGACGGTCAGAGCGTCGGCGGCGGGGCGGCCGACCAGAATTTGCTCGAATCCGCGATAGAGCGGCGTGGCGACGCGGGCCTCCGCGACGCGCCCGGCCTCGATGTCGAGGGTCAGCTCCAGATCGCCTTCGACGCGATTGAACGGCCCGACAAGGATGCGGTTCATTTCGATCTCTTGGGATTCTCGACGATGCGGTCGGCTGCGGCGTTCTTCCTGACCCGCTCCGGCGTCGCGGATTTCGACAAGGCGGCGAGCGTCATGAACCAGGCTTTGGGCATGTCGAGCGGCAAGCCGACGGGGATGCCGGCGATTTTCGGGGTGACGTGGTGGTTGCGCGACTCCTGGAAATTCGGCGAGGTGCAGGAAATGCAGGCATAGCCCGCATGGGTGCAGGAGCCGCCGCCGTTCCAGGC
>NZ_CAIUXT010000220.1 GCF_903903185.1 uncultured Rhodoblastus sp. | reverse complement strand
TCAATTCGACCGGCAGTTCAAGAGATCGGCTGATCTTGGGCTCGATGTCGAGGATGTGGACATCGGCGGCTATGATGCAGGCATCGGGATCGAAAGGTCTGGCCATGATGGATGACTATGCCGTGGCTCACGCCGGGTAGCAACGACCCGGGCGGCGTGCTCGACGACTGGCGCCAGCCGAGTTGCGTGGATCTGGTCGAAATCACTGGTTTGCTAACGGCGGCGACGGCAGGAATCGGCGGATTGCGGTCGTAGGTCGAAAGGGAGGTGTCAGAACCAAAAGCGGTCGTTCTTTGTCACTTGTCGGTGAGGGCGCAAGGGTCGTGTTTCTTTCGCATTGATCGACGCGCCGAAATCGGTGAACCTTCGACTGGACCGTTTCGGTCACAAGCCAGGGGAGCGGCGGCGTGAAATCCAGAATTTTGAACGTATTTGTTGCGACGGTTTCGTTACTCTCGGCCTTCGCGATCGGGAACGCATCAGCCGAGCAGGCGGCCTCGCCCGAGGAAGCGCGGGCCATCGCCAAGGAGGCCTATATCTACGGCTTCCCGTTGGTGGATAATTACAGGGTGCAATACGCCTATTTCGTGGATCGAAACAATCCTGATTACAAAGCGCCGTGGAATCACCTGTTCAACATTCCCCGCGTGTTCACGCCGGAAGACAAGGCTATACAAACTCCCAACTCGGATACGCCCTATTCGTGGATCGGCCTTGATCTGCGCGCCGAACCCATCGTCTTCACGGTGCCGCCCATCGAAAAAGACAGATATTTCAGCCTTCAACTGATCGACCTCTACACCTATAACTTCGATTATCTCGGAAGCCGCGCGACCGGCAATGACGGCGGCAATTTTCTCGTCGCCGGGCCAAACTGGCATGGCGAAACGCCAGCGGGCATCAAGAAGGTCCTCCGCAGCGAGACGGAAATCATGTCCGCTCAGTTCCGGACGCAACTGTTCAAGCCGGACGACCTCGACAACGTCAAGCGCATCCAAGGCCAATACATTGTTCAGCCGCTTTCCGCGTTTCTTGGCCAACCCGCGCCGCAGGCCGCCCCTCCAATCACCTTCAAAAAGCCGCTTACGCCTGACGCGCAGAAGACTTCACCTGAGTTTTTCAATCTTTTGAACTTCACTCTTCAGTTTTGTCCGCCAAAACCGATAGAAAAGGAAATGTTGGATCGGTTCGCCCGCATCGGAATTAAAGCGGGCAAGACGTTTGACCCGAGCAGTCTGTCGACCGAAATGCAAAAGGCCATTCAGGACGGCATGGCTGACGCATGGGCCGCTTTCGCAGACCTCAAGAAAACCGGTGTCGAGACGGGCAAAGTCACGTCGGGCGACATTTTCGGGACGCGGGAATATCTCAACGGCAATTACCTCTATCGCATGGCGGGCGCGGCGCTTGGCATTTATGGCAACAGCAAAGAGGAGGCGATGTATCCGGCCTATTATGTCGATGCGTCCGGAAAGATGCTGGATGGCGCCAATCGCTATACGCTGCGCTTCGCGCCCGAGCAATTGCCGCCGGTCAACTCGTTCTGGTCACTGACGATGTATGAGCAACCCGCCAGTCTGCTGGTTGCCAACCCCATCAATCGCTATCTCCTCAACTCCCCTATGCTGCCGCAGTTCAAGCGTGATGCAGACGGCGGCCTGACATTTCTGATTCAAAACGAAAGTCCCGGCAAAGAAAATGAGGCGAACTGGCTTCCCGCCCCGAATGGACCGTTCTCGATCATCATGCGTCTCTACTGGCCGAAGGCCGAAGCGCTTGACGGAACTTGGAAGCAACCGCCGCTTCAGATCGCGGCAGCGACGCCAGCGCTAGAAACTGTGACGCCGGAAAATTTTATCCGCGCAGAGACCGACCGGAATTTCCACAACATCGTCGGCCTGAATGGCGGTTCGGTCAACAAATTCTATCATTTCCGCAGCCCGACGCCGTTGGACAAGCAGACTGTCGTGCGGATGAACAAGGATACGCTTTATTCAGGAGCGATCGTTGACACTGCGGGCGGCGCTACGGTGACGCTTCCGCAAGTGCCCGATGGGCGCTACATGTCGATCCTGCTGGTCGACAATGATCACTACAGCCCCGAGGTTTTCTATACGCCGGGTATACATAATTTGCCCAAGGACACCAAATTTCTCGGCGTGTTTGTCCGGACGCAGCTTTTCAATCCCAACGATCCCGCCGAAATCGCCCTTGTCAACAAGTTGCAGGATCAAGTCGTCGTCAACGCGAAAAGCGCCGATCCCCTTCCTCCGACAAGATGGGACCCGGCATCGCTCAAGGCGTTGACGGAGCAGTACGAAAAAGATTCGCTGCAATACAGCAGTTGGAAAGGGATGATGGGACCGCGAGGCAAGGTCGATGAGCAGACACGCCATATCGCGGCCGCTGCGGCCTGGGGGCTGTTTCCCGAATGGGACGCCACTTATTTGAATTACAAAGGAGCCGGCGATCCGAACGTTTGTCAGAAAGCGACGTATCAAATTCCGGAGAACAAGGCGTTCTGGTCGATCACCGTTTATGGCAACGATGGTTACATGAAAAGCGAGAACAGCATCGTCAATGGCGCCAATGTGAAGCTCAACCCGGACGGTTCGTTCACCGCCTATTTCGGTTCAAAAGACGCCTGCGGCGACGTTCCCAACCGGGTTGATGTTTCAGACGGCTGGAACTTCCTGATGCGCATCTATCGACCCGGTCCGTCCGTTCTGGACGGATCGTACAAGTTACCGGCAGCACAGCAGGTGAAGTAGCCCTGCACAGCGAATAAATAGCCGCCGATTTCGCGATTCGGATCGTCCGCAATGGAACGGAAAGCCGCCGACGGGACCTTCCTGTCGTACTACCGCTTAGAGCCGATTCCGGAAGACAGTCATTTCGGTCGGCAGCCCCAAGAAGTGGCCCCCATGGGTCGTTCGCGTTTGCCAATCGAGCGAAGGTCCGGTTTCGGTCGAAGACACTGGTTTGTGCGGCCAGCGCCGATCTACCGGTTGTGGCGCGAAGCCGGCGGCCAGCCATCAATTCGAGCGGCCCCTCATTGGCCGGCGCGAAGCCCGCTCGCCGCCCGCGTCAACATGAGGCGCTCACCGCAGGCGCCCTTCAGGCCGCCAGAAAGTCCGACGCGCTTGCCAGCGCTCCGCTTGACCAGGCGGGGATGCCAAAGTCGGCGATCAGACCTTTCTCGCAAAGATGCATTTCGACGACGGGCCTCCCATCAATGGTGACCTCCAGACCGACAAGGCCGTCGCACTCGCTGATCATGGCCACGCTGGTGGCTTTCGACAAGGTGACGCCGCAAAACGAAAGCCTATGTTCCCCGCTCTGGCGCCAGAGGCGCCGCGTCTTATCCCACCGCCGCTCATAATGGCTCTCAGCATTGCCGCAGATTTTCGGCAACAGCCTTACCGCGAAGCCGCGCAGGCCATGGCGCGGGAAGCCGCAAGCCGCTGGCGCATCGCGCCATTGCGCCGCGTCTTCGATCAGCGGGGTGAGGCCCAGCGCGAGCATGAAGCCATCGAAGGCCGCATCGGCGGGACCCTGGCGGTCATAGAGCGCGTAAAGGCTCGGGCTGTGCGACAGAGCGCATTGCGCCCCCGTATCGCTGACGAGCCGCCATTCGCCAAGCAGGCCGATTTCGCTGGCGATGCGGAAGGTTGGGCGCAGAGCGTCGCCGGTGGCGAAGGACAGGCTTCGCCCGACCGGCAAGCGCAGCGCCGAGTCGAGATTCTGGGCGAGACAGGGGCTTGTCAGGCTTTCGCCCTGCCGTGGGACATGATCGAGCCGATAGGCGCGCATCTCTGGCGCGGCGTCGAGCAAGAGGTGCGACAGATGAAACGGCGTCGTCGGCGCGCCCGGATGGGCCTCGCTCTGAACATGCATGTGCAGATGCGGCTGCGGCGAACGGCCAGAATTGCCGACCCGCGCGACGGGCGTTCCAACGGCGACCCAAGCGCCGACATCGACGCCAAGGCTGTGCTGCTGCAAATGCGCGAGCAGCACATATTTGCCGGAAGCCGTGGCGATCACCAGATGATTGCCCCAGACATGGACGAGATCCACGGCGCCCGGCGCATGGTCCGGCAAGGCGCCTTGCGCGAGGACGACGACGCCGGCGGCAGGCGCGAGAACCTCCCGGCCAAAACAATGATAATCCGTGACCTCCAGTCCCTCGCCACGGAAGGCGCATCCGTCGACGAGGCTGAAGAAATCGACGGCGTGACGCCAGTCGCCGCGATGGGTATGGGGGCCGTCGACGCCCTGATAAACCTCCATCGCGCCGAAAAAAGGCAAAGTCAGGCTTTCGCTCTCGGGCTGCAATCCGCGTGCGGTCAGCAATTTCTCGGCGATGCGGCTATCTTCCGGCAAGGCGGCGCTGGTCAGCCACAGGGCCTGGTAGGCGACGCCGGAACCGGGCCGAAATACCGCCAGACACAGGAAACTCGAAGCCAGAAAGGGCAGCGACAGGGCCGGCATGGCGACAGTCGAAAATAATCCGGCCAGCGCGATGGCCGCCAGCGTCGAAACCAGCACGCCGAAAACAGGCGCGAAGAGACGCGCGCCGCGCGGGGCCAGATAGAGTCCCCCGACGATGGCCGAGACCAGAATGGCGTTGGCGCCGACGGACAGGCGCAGCGGCGAGACGAAATCGCCGGTGAGGACGACAAGCACGGTCTGGGACAGCGCATAGCCGCCGAGGGAGAGCAGGGTCAGGATGCGCGAAGTCGCCAGAAGCGCGACGAGAACCATCGCGCCCGAGATCGGATTGGGGCTGTAGATGATGGCGCCGAAGCTTATCAAGGCCATGTCGAGCGGCGCGCAGCCCGTCGAAAACAGGGGAGCCGCGTGGACTGCCGGGGGCATCAGGCCGCCAGCCGCGACCGGCAACGCGATCCATATGGCGAGTGCGGCCGGCAGGCTCAGAAAACGCGCTGAAGCCGCCAAGGGTAAAACGTGTCGCAGCAGGTGGGCGAGGACCAGCGCCAGCCCACCGCAAAGTATCGCCAGCAGAAAGAGGCGAGGGCTCAGGGCGCGAAAGGTGGCAAGCGCCAGGCCAACGAGGGCGGCGTTGAAAATGTCCATGTCGCGAGGCGCGCCGTCGAACTTCAGCAACCTGTGCGCGGCCCAGCCGCCGGCGGCGCCAAAAAGGCCGGTCAGCCCGACTTGCGGCGTGACGAAGGTGGCGGCGAGCAGCAACAGAGCCGCTGGCGGCGGCGCCATCAGCATGGCGCCGTAGCAGCGCGAGAGCGACAGAAGGGCGTCGAGCATGAGGGTGGTTCCGGGGGGGATGAAATAGGAGAAGCGGGTCAGTTGACGTTGGCCGCGGCGGCAAGGCGTCCGGCGAGCTTGACCGGGGCGATCGGCGCCTTTGCGACCGTCGTCGCCCGATCCTGGCGTGCGGCAGGGGACTGGGTCGCCGTCTGGGTCATGGCGATAGCCGCCGAAAACCCGGTCAGAACCGTCACAATGATACCAAGACGACGCAGGACCGCCGCCTGCGGACGGGCGACGCGCAACGTCGGGCGCGCAGCCATTTGGCGGCGATCGGAGGACTGGAGGGCCAGCAGGGCCTGGACGGGAATGCGGTTCATGGGAGCCTCGGAAGCGATGGTTTCATCGAAGCCTGTTTTATGTGGGAAATATTCCCACGTCAACAGAAATCGACGCGCCGATTTTTCGCGGAACCGACGTGGGATTGTATCCCACGTGTCCGCATGATATTTGGAGGCATGGAAAAGTCTAATTCGCCCCAGCCGCCGGACGCATCGAGCCTGCAGGCGCCCGTGGCGCGGTTGCTGCGGCCGCTGGTGCGTCTGTTCATTCGCTGCGGCGTGACTTTTCCGGCGCTTTGCGACCTGCTGCGCGAGCTTTACGTCAATGTCGCCGAATATGATTTCGCTTTGAGCGACAAGGAGCAGACCGACAGCCGCGTCAGCCTGCTGACCGGCATTCATCGCAAGGAAGTGCGGCGCCTGCGCGGCGCCGGCGCGCCCGTGCGGCTGGTTCCCGCCAGCGTGTCTCGCGCCAGCATGATCGTCGCGCGCTGGATCGCCGCTCCCGAATTCGTCGACGCCCACGGCGCTCCCTTGCCGCTGCGCCGCGCCGGCGATCCGGGCGACGGACCGACGTTCGAAGATCTGGTCGAGTCGGTGACGCGCGACGTGCGGCCGCGCGCCATTCTCGACGAATGGATGGATCGCGGCATCGCCGAGATTGACGCCAACGGCCGGATTTGCCTCGCGGAGGCGGCTTTCGCGCCAAGGCCGGGCGATGACCGCCAGCTCTATTATTTTGGCCGCAACCTGCATGATCATGTGGCGGCGGCGGTCGATAATATTCTGGCGGCCAAGCCGCGCTTTTTCGAGCGCGGCGTGCATTACGAAGGCATTTCCAGAGAACTGGCGCAAAGGATGGAGGCGCGGTCCCGCCAATTGGCGATGGAGGCGCTCACCACCGCCAATCGCGAGGCGCAGGCGGCCTATGCCGCCGATCCGGGCGGCGAGTGGCGCTGGAATTTCGGCCTGTACATTTTCAGCGAAAACGAAGAAAAGTCCGCGCAAGGCGAAGCTGAAGCCATGCCCGCCAAGCCAGCCGACGGAGCGGAGAAGTGACCAAGCCAGCCCTGCCGAGCCGCCGGCGCTTTTTGGCGCTTTTGTCGACCCTTGCCTGTGGCGGCGCTTTTGCGGCGGAGGGCAAAAAAGACAATGGCATTGGCGGCACGGGGTTCAGTCTCGAACTCGACAATGGCATTGGCGGCACGGGATTCGTCGGAACCATCCGACGTTTCGGCAGCGTCTATATCAATGGCCAGCGCATCGCCTATCCCGCCACCGCCGAGGTCGTGATCGACGGCGTCAAGGCTGATTTCAAACAAATGCGCATAGGACAGGTCGCGCGACTTGTCGCCACCCAAGACAGCCAAGGCTGGAGCACGGGGCAGATCACGATCGTCCATGAGATCGTCGGCCCGATCCAGAACATCGACGGCCGGCAAATCGAAGTTCTTGGCCAGAAAATCGACGCGAGCGCCCTGAAATCCATCGGCGATTTCAGCCCCGGCGATCGGGTGGCGATTAGTGGCCTGCGCCGCCCCGACCAGAGTTTGGTCGCCAGCCTCATTCAGAAAACCGACGTGGGACGGGACCAGCTGGTCG
The DNA here is from genome assembly GCF_903903185.1 of uncultured Rhodoblastus sp. Classification (GTDB taxonomy): domain Bacteria; phylum Pseudomonadota; class Alphaproteobacteria; order Rhizobiales; family Beijerinckiaceae; genus Rhodoblastus. The sequence continues at coordinate 1,449 of NZ_CAIUXT010000220.1, read as the reverse complement.
GCCTGGCGGCGCGTCAACCGAGCGGCGGCCTCGCCATCGGCCGGCTGCCTGTGACCGGTATTGGCGATGAATTCGCCGGCCGCAGGATGATCCTTCGCGGTCAATTCGCCGACGGACGATTTGTGGCGACCGAAGCCAGAGCCGAGCCGCTCGTCGGACTGGCGGGCGTCACGCGCATTTCGGTCGAGGCCTATGTCGAGCGCCGCGGCGACGCCTTGTCGATGGCCGACGGGGTTCGAGTCATCGGGCGACAGAAGGCGCTTGACGTCGGCCACAGCGGCGCCTTTCGAGCCGTCATCACGGGCGAGCTCGACGCCCGCGGTGCTTTCGTCGCGCAGGAAATTCGCCTGCCCAACCGCGCCGGCGGGTTCGATCCGCCGCATGGCGGCGCCGGCGGTCCGCGCGGCGTCGGGGGAGGCGGCCAAGGCGGAACTGGCGGCGGCCCAGGCGGCGGGCGCAGCGGTCCCGGCGGCAGTGGACTTGGCGGTCCCGGCAGCGGCGGATCTGGCGGCGGCGGACTTGGCGGTCCTGCTGGCGGCGGTCCCATCGGCGGCGGTCCCATCGGCGGCGGTCCAGGAGGCGGCGTCCCTGGAGGCGGCGGGCCGGGCTTTCCCGGCGGTCCGGGCGGGGGCGGTCCGGGAGGCCCGGGCGAGCCCGGGGGCTTAGGCGGACCCGGCATGCCCGGCGGACGGGGGCGGTAACGCCAGCTTGTCTGGAAACAAAAAAGGGCGGCGACCTCGCAGAGATCGCCGCCGTTTTGTTTGGAAAAACGGCTTTCAGGCCGCGCGCACCGGGCGCGGTCGGGCGAAGGGCTCGGCCAGATGCGCGGGCGTGACATCCAGCCGGCACATATCGTCGAGGCCTTCCGCCAGACGGATGGCCGAATGCGAACCATCCATATGAATCAGCGCGATGGCCGGACGATATTCGATGAACTGCATCCACTGGGTATTGTTATAGGCGCCCGTCGGCCCGATCACGAGCCGGTCGCCCACGGCCAACGGCGGCAATTGCACGCTGCGGCGGACCACGTCGATATTCATGCAGAGCGGGCCATAAAGCACGGTGTCCGCGACTTCGCCTTCGCTGTCGCGGGTCAGACGCACGTCATGATCGTACCAAAAGCCGGTGAAAAGCACATTGACTGTTGATTTCCACTGAGAGTTGACCCGGCAACGCAGGAAATTTCCACCGAGAATTGACCCATGTTTTGAATCCGCCCTGGCCGATTTCAGCGGGGGGCTTTGGAGTGATAAACATGGAGTTATTGAGCGTTATCCGGCGCTGGGCTTTTCGGGACCAGCTTTCGATCCGAGAGATATCGCGACGAACGCACTTGTCGCGCAACACGATCCGCAAATATCTGCGGTCCGACGTCGTCGAGGTGCAATTCAAAGTTCCCGATCGGGCGAGCAAGCTCGACGCGTTCTCCGACAAATTATCTGGCTG
>NZ_CAIUXT010000219.1 GCF_903903185.1 uncultured Rhodoblastus sp. | reverse complement strand
GTCGTCCATCAAATGCTGAATCAGGGTGCCAGGCTCGGGGCCCTCATAGAGGACCTAGGCCTTGCCTTCGTAGATGCGACGGCGGCGGTTCATTGGGGTCAACCGATCGGGGAGATAATCCAAGGATGCCCCGGCTCTTCCGGGCCTCCTGCGAATTTGACGTCCTGACCGATCGCAATCGGCGACAACGGCTCTTTAGCGGAATCGTCGCGCGGAATCGAAACCATTAGGCCGCGTTTCCTTAGGTTCCTATCCCGTTCCGCGTCTTTGCACAAGCCGTTTGGACGAATCGGACGCGCCAGCGAGGCCTCGTGGCCAAATAGAGGACGTCTCCCTGCTGCAACAGCGCGCCTATTCGCCCAAAGACCCATCGCTGCGACATGGCTCGCGCGCGACGCCTTCTAGGCAGAGGCCCATCGAACGAATATATAAGCGGGGATAAAATAGCCCAAGAGCAGGGAATAAGGCAGGAAGGGAATTGATCATGTCCACTTTCAACGGGCGCGAAGCAGCTTTCGAAAACAAATTCGCGCATGACGAGGAGCTGCAGTTCAAGGCCCTCGCCCGCGCCAACAAGCTGCTCGGGCTGTGGGCCGCCCAGCAACTCGGCAAAAGCGGCGCCGACGCCGAGGAATATGCCCGGAGTCTGGTGTCGAACGACATCATCGCGCATCTCCAGTCGGGGATTCTGGATCGGGTCCGCAAAGACTTCGCCGCCGCCGGGGTCGCCAAGTCCGAGCATCAGATCGAGCGCCATCTTGAGGAATTCCGGGCCCAGGCGACCAAGGACGTGAAAAAGCCGTGAGCCCCGAGGCGCTTTTTTCATTCAACCGAAACTTGAAAGTCTCTATCCTGGCGTCATGAAGCCAGAAACCGAGAAAAAGGCGCACCGGTCGGGTGTTCTCGTCTTTCCCGGCGCCGAAGCCGAAACGGCGCAGGCGGCGGTCCTGTGGCTGCGCCGGCTCGAAGGCGAGCGCCGCGTTTCGCCGCTTACGCTCGACGCCTATGCGCGCGACCTCCGCCAATTCCTCCTCTTTCTCGGCGAGCGTCTCGAAGCGCCAGTTGGCCTGAAAGCCCTGAGCGGTTTGAAGCCGAACGATCTGCGCGCCTTCATGGCGCGCCGGCGCGAAGCCGGAGTGGGTTCGCGCTCGCTGTTGCGGCAATTGGCGGGCTTGAGGTCTTTCGCCCGCTATCTCGCTCGCGAAGGGCTGGCGAGCGTCGGGGTTTTCGACAAGGTCCGCACGCCGAAAAATCCGCGCGTCCTGCCCAAGGCGCTGCCGGCGGCCAAGGCGCGGGAACTTGCCGCCGGCGAATCGGACGATGGCGAGACGCGCCCGGCCTGGATCGCCGCCCGCGACGCGGCGGCGCTCGGCCTGCTTTACGGGGCGGGCCTGCGCATTTCCGAGGCCTTATCGATCCGCCGCGCCCAGGCGCCTGTCGGCGCCGTCGATTCCGTGACTATTGTCGGCAAGGGCGGCAAGACGCGCTCGGTTCCGGTGATCCTTCCCGTGCGCAAAGCCATTGAAACCTATCTGGATCTTTGTCCCTTCGCGCTCGCGGCGAACGTACCCTTGTTCGTTGGCGCGCGCGGCGGCCCGCTGTCGCCGCGACTCATCCAGTTGACGGTGGAGCGTTTGCGCGGCGCACTCGGCCTGCCGGATTCGGCGACGCCGCACGCCTTGCGCCACTCTTTCGCCACCCATCTTCTGGGGCGCGGCGGCGATCTGCGCTCGATTCAGGAATTGCTCGGCCACGCCAGCCTGTCCACGACGCAAATCTACACCTCGATCGACAAGGCGCGGCTGTTCGACGCCTATCTCGCCTCCCATCCGCGCGCCAAATAGCAATATATTCATATCCCGAAAGCGCTGCGCACGGCAGCGTCGGCTTTTTCGGCATAGCTGCGGGCAAGATAAGGTTCGGTCAACACCCCAACCGGCGCGCCGGACACGGAATCGATGACCGCGAGCTGGTCCGCCTCCGCCCGGTCGAACAAAGCCATGGCGGTCTTGGCGTTCATGTCGGCGGTCAGCCAGACGCCGCCCTGCCGCGCCAGAGCGCGCACCCGGCCTTCGGATTTGCGCGCATGAAGATGCGCTTCGGCCAGATTGACCATCCCCGCATAGCGGCCGGAATCGTCGGTCAGGACGACACAGGCCCCCGAGCCGAGCGGAAAGCGTTCACAGAAATCGTCGATATCGAGCCAGTCGGGCGCGCTCGGCGGGTCGGGCCGCATGAGCCGGCCGACCTTGAGGTCGTCGATCCAGCCGACGTCATTGGCGCTGCGGATATTTTCGCCGCGCAAATGCAGCCGCCACGTCGAGAAGGAATAGCCGAAAGCAGCGCGGACCGCGAGGCTCGCGGCGATGGAAGCCGCCAGCACGCCCGCCGTAACCGAAAAATTGGCGGTATTTTCGAGCACCAGGAAAGACATGGTCAGGGGACCGCCGACGATCGTCACGCCGAAAGTCGCCATGCCCGCGAGAATGCAGATCGTAGGGTCCGGCGCAAAAGCGGGAAACAGCGCCAGCACAATCATGCCGTAAATCTTGCCAAGCGTCGCGCCCATGAACAGCGAGGCGAAGAACAGGCCGCCGCGAAAACCGCTGGCCAGCGAAATCAGGCAGGCGACAAGCTTGAGCGCCAGAAAGGCGACCAGCGCGGCCAACGGGAAATTTGTCGAAATGTTCAAGGCGAGCGCTCCATGCCCGGCGCCAAGCACCTGCGGCGTGAACATGGCCAGCGTCGCCACCGCCAGGCCGCCGATGACCGGCCGGCCCCAGACGGGAACGGCGGTCTCCTCGAAAGCGCGTTCAGCGGCGCCGGCGGCGCGCATCGCGCCGACGCCCAGCGCCACGGCGCAGGCCGTGAGCCCGAGCAGGGCCGGCCAGGCGGCGGGACTCATTGCGCCGACCGGAGCGGTGGCGATCTGGTAAGGGGCGCCGCCGAGAACATGGGTGGCGATCACGCCGACGATCGAGGCGGCGAAAATCGGTCCCGCGGCGGAAATCGCATAGGCGCCGAGAATGATCTCGAACGCGTAGAAGGCGCCGGTCAGAGGGGCGCCGAACACGCCGCCTATGGCGGCGGCGGCGCCCGCGCCCACCAGCAGGCGCAAATCGCCTCGGCGCAGGTGCAATTTCTGACCGAGGTAAGAGCCGAGGCCGGAGCCGATCTGGGCAAAACCCGCTTCGAGGCCGACCGAGGCGCCGACGGAATTGGAGATCAGCGTCTGCATCCCGACGACGAAACTGTCGCGCAGCGACATCCGGCCGCCGCGCAAGGCATTGGCCTCGACCGGATCGACCGGAGCAGGAATTTTTCTGGCGATCCGCCAGGCTTCCATCAGGCCGACGCTCAATCCTCCGAGCGTCAAGGCGGCGAAGGCGGCCACCGGGGCGACGCGATCGCTGGCGCTGAGCCGCACGTCGAACGGCAAGTTGAAAATCAGCACATGCATGAAGATCGCCGCCTCGGTCATCGCGGTGACGCAGACGGCGGCGACGAGGCCAACCAGCATGGCGGCGGCGACCAGCGCCAGTTCGTTCGAGCGCATCAGCGCGCGAAGGCCCCGCGCGAAACGCATCGAAGCCGGGGCTTGCGGCTTCGATGCGGACTGCGATGGGGACGCGGGCCGGGGCTTGTCGGCGTTGGCCGGCGGAACCATGACTTCTCCCATCCGGAGGCCGGAAATCGATCAAGAATCGTCAACCGGAGCAGGATAGGCCCCGGCGCCGCCGTCCCGCAATCGTTTCGCGGGGGGCGTCCGGTCTGGCGAAACGGAGAAAGCCCGGAATTTCCGGGCTTTCCATTGGCATGGGCGAATGAAGCTTCGATTGGCGCTCAGATTCGATTGGCGTTCAGATATGGATGGCGCGCTTTTCCACCGCCAGAGCGGCTTCCTTGACCGCTTCCGACATAGTCGGATGGGCATGGCAGGTGCGGGCGAGATCTTCCGACGATCCGCCGAACTCCATCAGCACGCAGGCTTCGCCGATCAACTCGCCGGCGCCGAAGCCGAGGATGTGAACGCCGAGCACGCGGTCGGTGGCGGCGTCGGCCAGCACCTTGACGAAGCCGTCGGTATGGCGCGTGGCCCGGGCGCGGCCATTGGCGGTGAACGGGAACTTGCCGCTCTTGTAGGCGATTCCCTTGGCCTTGAGCTCTTCCTCGGTCAGGCCGACAGAGGCGATTTCCGGATTGGTGTAAACCACGCCGGGGATGACGTCGTAATTCACATGCCCATGCTGGCCGGCGAGAATTTCCGCCACCGCGACGCCTTCGTCCTCGGCCTTGTGCGCCAGCATCGGTCCGCGCACCGCATCGCCTATGGCGTAGACGCCGGGAAGGCTGGAGGCGAATTGCGCGTCGATGACGATCTGGCCGCGCTCCAGCGCCACGCCCAGCGCCTCCAGGCCGAGTCCTTGCGTATAGGGACGACGGCCGATGGCGACCAGCACGACGTCGGCGTCGAGCGTCCGGGCTTCGCCGCCCGCGGCCGGCTCCACCGTCACCTTGGCCGCGCTCTTCGTGGTTTCGACCTTGGTGACTTTCGAACCGAGCAGGAATTTGAAGCCCTGCTTTTCCAGCAGCCGCTGGAACTGCTTGACGGTTTCGACATCCATGCCGGGCAGGATGCGGTCGAGATATTCGACCACCGTGACTTCGGCGCCGAGGCGCCGCCAGACGGAGCCCAGTTCAAGTCCGATAACGCCGGCGCCGACGACGATCAATCTGGCTGGAACTTTTCCCAGTTCCAGCGCGCCAGTCGAGGAGACGACGATTTTTTCGTCAATGGTCACGCCCGGCAGCGGCGTCACTTCCGAGCCGGTGGCGATGACGATGTTTCTGGTTTCAAGAACCTGTTTCGCGCCGTCCCCGGCGGTCACTTCGACCTTGCCGGCGGCGGGGATCGAACCGGCGCCGAAGAAGGTATCGACCTTGTTCTTCTTGAGCAGGAAGGCCACGCCCTGGACATTGGCGCCGACGGTCTCGTCCTTGTGCTTCATCATCGCGGGAAGGTCGAGCTTGGGCTTGCCGACGACGACGCCGAGCGGGCCTAGCCCATGGGCGACTTCCTCGTAGACTTCGGAAGCATAAAGCAGCGCCTTGGAGGGAATGCAGCCGATATTGAGGCAGGTTCCACCAAATGTCTGGCGCTTTTCGACAATGGCGGTCTTGAGCCCGAGCTGGGCGGCGCGAATGGCGCAGACATAACCGCCCGGGCCGGAGCCGATGACGACAAGATCATAGGACATTGGATTCTCCGCGAAAAAACAACCACGCCCGGACGGGCCGGGCATGGAGCGGGCTCAAAGGTCGAGGACGAGGCGCGCCGGGTCTTCCAGCGCTTCCTTGACGCGCACGAGGAAGGTGACCGCCTCCTTGCCGTCGACGACGCGGTGATCGTAGGACAGAGCCAGATACATCATCGGACGGATTTCGATCTTGCCGGCGACGACCACCGGGCGGTCCTGGATCTTGTGCATGCCCAGAATGCCCGATTGCGGGGCGTTCAGGATGGGCGTGGACATCAGCGAACCATAGACGCCGCCATTCGAGATGGTGAAGGTGCCGCCCTGCATGTCCTCGATCGTCAGCTGGCCGTCGCGGGCGCGCTTGCCAAATCCCGCGATGGTCTTTTCGATCCCGGCGATGGACAGGGTTTCGGCGTCGCGCACCACCGGCACGACCAGACCCTTTTCGGTGCCGACGGCGACGCCGATATGGCAGAAATTCTTGTAGATCAGGTCGGCGCCGTCGATCTCGGCGTTGACCGCCGGGATCTCCCTCAGCGCGTGGGTCACGGCCTTGACGAAAAAGCCCATGAAGCCGAGCTTGACGCCGTGCTTCTTCTCGAAAAGGTCCTTGTAATGGCTGCGCAGGGCCATCAGCGGCGCCATATCGACCTCGTTGAAGGTTGTCAGCATGGCGGCGGTATTTTGCGCTTCCTTGAGGCGGCGGGCGATGGTCTGGCGCAGCTTGGTCATTTTCACCCGCTCTTCGCGCGCCGTATCGTCGGGGCGGGAGGGCGCGCGGACGGCGACCGGGGCGGGCGCGGCGGCGGCAGGGGGAGCGGCCGCGAAGGCGATGACGTCGCCTTTGAGCACCTGCCCGCGCTTGCCGGAGCCGGCGACGTCCTGCACCGCGATGCCGCGGTCGGCGGCGTTCTTGGCGGCGGCGGGCGACGGCGGCGCGCCGGCCCCGGCGGCCACTGGAGCAGCGGCCGGAGCAGGAGCAGGAGCCGCGGCTGCTGGAGCGGGAGCGGCGACCGCATCGGCGCCGGCGCCCTCGGCGATCTGGCCAAGCAGCGCGCCGGGTTCGACGGTATCGCCGTCCTTGGCGACGATTTCCGCCAGCACGCCGGCGACCGGCGCATTGACTTCGAGCGTCACCTTGTCGGTTTCAAGTTCGAGCAAGGGCTCATCGGCCTTCACGGCGTCGCCGGGCTTCTTGAACCAGCGGCCGATGGTCGCTTCGGAGACGGACTCGCCAAGGGTGGGAACGCGGATTTCTGTGGCCATGGAGTTCACTTCCGCCGCCGACGCGGCTCAACAGGAGAAGAGAGATGGGACTCCGACGGGTCGCGCGGCGCTGCGGAGTCGCGGATGGATCGGATTTCCTAAAGTGCGAAGGCGTCGTCAAGGAAAGCCTGCAACTGGGCGAGATGGCGCGGCGCCGCGCCCGCCGCCGTCGCCGCCGAGGCGGGACGCCCGACATAGCGCGCGCGCTTGCTCTTGCCGCCGACCTGGGCGAGCACCCATTCGAGATAGGGCTCGACGAAGCTCCAGGCGCCCATGTTCTTTGGCTCCTCCTGGCACCATACGACTTCGGCTTTCTTGAAGCGCGAAAGACGGTTGACCATCGCCTTGAGCGGCAGCGGATAGAGCTGCTCGACGCGTAGCAGATAGACATCGTCGACGCCGCGCTTCTCGCGGTCCTCGTAGAGATCGTAATAGACCTTGCCGGTGCACAGGATCACCCGGCGGATCTTGTCGTCCTTGACCAGCTTGATCGCTTCGTTGGCGTCGGTCTCGGCGTGATCGGAAAGCAGCCGGCGGAAGTGGCCCTCACCCGAAAATTCCTCGAGCGTCGAAACCACGCGCTTGTGGCGCAGCAGCGATTTCGGGGTCATCAGGATCAGCGGCTTGCGGATGTCGCGCTTGAGTTGCCGGCGCAGGATGTGGAAATAATTGGCCGGCGTCGAGCAATTGGCGACCTGCATATTGTCTTCGGCGCACATTTGCAGGAAGCGTTCGAGACGCGCCGAGGAATGTTCCGGTCCCTGCCCTTCATAGCCATGCGGCAGCAAGCAGACGAGGCCGGACATGCGCAGCCATTTGCGTTCGCCCGAAGAGATGAACTGATCGAACAACACCTGCGCGCCATTGGCGAAATCGCCGAACTGGCCTTCCCAAAGGATGAGGGCGTTGGGCTCGGCCAGCGAATAGCCATATTCGAAGCCAAGCACCGCCTCTTCCGAAAGCATCGAATTGATGACCTCGTAATGGCCCTGGCCAGCGCGGATATGGTTCAGCGGCACATAGCGGCTTTCGTTCTCCTGGTCGATCAGCACCGAATGGCGCTGCGAGAACGTGCCGCGTTCGCAATCCTGGCCCGACAGGCGGACCCGATAGCCTTCGTCAACCAGCGAGCCGAAAGCCAAAGCCTCGGCAGTCGCCCAGTCGATGCCCAAGCCGGTGTCGATCGCCTTGCGGCGATTGTCGAGGAAACGCTGGATCGTCTTGTGGAGGTGGAATCCCTCGGGAACCGAGCACAGCTTGTCGCCAAGTTCGATCAGCTTGGTCTTCTCGATGGCGGTCTTGCCGCGCCGCGCCTCTTCCTGCTCGGCGCTGGGGGCCGATTTGAGGGTGGCCCACACGCCTTCGAGCCAGTCGGCCTTGTTGGGCTTGTAGCCCGGTCCGGCGTCATATTCGGCGTCGAGCCGGCTGCGCCAGTCGGCCTTCATCTTTTCGACTTCGCCGAGGGTGACGATGTTTTCTCCGATCAGCTTTTCCGAATAGATGTCGAGCGTCGATTTGTGGGCGCGAATCTTCTTGTACATCAGCGGCTGGGTGAAGGACGGCTCGTCGCCCTCGTTATGGCCGAAGCGGCGGTAGCACCACATGTCGATGACCACCGGCTTCTGGAATTTCTGCCGGAATTCCGTCGCCACCTTGGCGCAGAAGGTCACGGCTTCCGGGTCGTCGCCATTGCAATGGAGAATCGGCGCCTCGACCGTCTTGGCCACGTCGGACGGATAGGGCGAGGAGCGCGAATAGCGCGGATAGGTGGTGAAACCGATCTGGTTGTTGATGATGAAATGGATCGAACCGCCGGTGCGATGGCCCTTGAGGCCGGAGAGGCCGAAACATTCCGCCACCACGCCCTGGCCGGCGAAGGCCGCGTCGCCGTGAATCAGCAGCGGCATGACCGAGCGGCGGTCGTCGGGCGCACGGTCAATGTTCTGGTCGAGTTTGGCGCGCACCTTGCCCAGCACGACCGGATCGACGATTTCGAGATGCGAGGGGTTCGCGGTGAGCGAAAGATGGACCTTGTTATGGTCGAATTCGCGGTCGGATGAGGCGCCGAGGTGATATTTGACGTCGCCGGAGCCTTCCACCGTCTCGGGCAGGAAGGAGCCGCCCTTGAATTCGTTGAACAACGCGCGGTGCGGCTTGCCCATGACCTGGCAGAGCACATTGAGACGGCCGCGATGGGCCATTCCGAGCACGATTTCCCGCGCGCCGAGCGCGCCGCCGCGCTTGATGATCTGTTCCAGCGCAGGGATCATCGATTCGCCGCCGTCGAGGCCGAAACGCTTGGTGCCGGTGTAGCGGACGTCGAGGAATTTCTCGAAACCTTCCGCCTCGACCAGTTTCTGCAGGATGGCGCGCTTGCCCTCCTTGGTGAAGACGATTTCCTTGTGCGGGCCTTCGATGCGCTCCTGAATCCAGGCCTTTTCGGCTGGATCGGAAATATGCATGAATTCCCAGCCGATGGTGCTGCAATAGGTGCGGCGCAGAATCTCCAGCATTTCCGGAATGGTGGCGTAATCCATGCCGAGCACGTGATCGATGAAGATCTTGCGGTCGTAATCGGCCTGGGTGAAGCCATAGCTCGACGGATGCAACTCCTCGTGATCCTTCTGCGGATCGAGGCCGAGCGGATCGAGATTGGCGTGAAGATGGCCGCGCATGCGATAGGCGCGGATCATCATGATGGCGCGCACGGAGTCCTGCGTGGCGCGGTGCAGTTCGGCGACGGAAATCTCCGACCCGCCATTGGCGGCCGCGGCCTTGCCCTTGATTTTGTCGGCCAGCGCTTTTTCATTGACCGGCCATTGGCCGTCGAGCGCCGAAACCAGGTCGCCAGCTTGCGGGATCGGCCAGCTGGCGTTCTTCCATGAGGCGCCCCTTGCATTGGCGACGACCGCCGCCTTGTCGTCGTTCAGGGCGGCGAAAAATTCGCGCCATTCGGGATCGACCCCGGCCGGATTGGTCTCATAGGCGGCCTGGAGCTGCTCGATATAGGCGGAATTGCCGCCAAACAGGAAAGACGAATCCGCCAAAGCGGCGTTCTTGGGGGAACGCTGCGCTCCACCGCCGCCATTGCTTCCATTGCTGTCTTGACGCGCCATTGCTTTTTCCTCTCGGCCCGCGGCGGATTCAATCGAGACGCCAACGGGTTACGGCGGCCTGCCGCCAATCTTTCCGTCCCCGGCCGGCCATCGGCCGTTTTGTCTCGCGGCGTCCGGCTTTTCCCGCTATGGGCGCGATGGTTTAACGCGCCGGCAGGGGCCTTGGGGCAGCGGCGCGGGCGAAAAAACGCCCGCGCCGGTTTTGTCAGCCTTTCAGAAGGTCGATCAGCGTCGAGCCGAGACGCGCCGGCGAGGGCGAGACGCGGATGCCCGCCGCCTCGAGCGCCGCGATCTTGTCTTCCGCGCCGCCCTTGCCGCCGGAAATGATGGCGCCGGCATGGCCCATGCGGCGCCCCGGAGGGGCTGTGCGGCCGGCGATGAAGCTGACGATCGGCTTCCTGCGGCCCCGTTTGGCCTCGTCGGCGATGAACTGCGCGGCGTCTTCTTCCGCCGAACCGCCGATTTCGCCGATCATGATGATCGAATGGGTCTCGTCGTCGGCGAGGAACAATTCGAGCACGTCGATGAATTCCGTACCCTTGACCGGATCGCCGCCGATGCCGACCGCCGTGGTCTGGCCGAGCCCGACCTGCGTGGTCTGGAATACGGCCTCATAGGTCAGCGTGCCGGAGCGCGAGACGATGCCGACATTGCCCTTCTTGAAAATATTGCCGGGCATGATGCCGATCTTGCAAGCGTTGGCGGTGATCACGCCCGGGCAGTTCGGGCCGATCAGGCGCGACTTGGATCCGGACAGCGAACGCTTGACCTTGACCATGTCCTGGACCGGAACGCCTTCGGTGATCGCGACGATCAACGGAATTTCCGCGTCGATCGCCTCGCAGATGGCGTCGGCCGCGCCCGCCGGCGGCACGTAGATCACCGAAGCGGTGGCGCCGGTGGCGTGCTTGGCTTCCTCCACGGTGTCGAACACCGGCAAGCCGATATGGGTCGAGCCGCCCTTGCCCGGCGAGGTGCCGCCGACGATCTTGGTGCCGAAAAAGGCCAGCGCCTGCTCGGAATGGAAGGTGCCGTTCTTGCCGGTGAACCCCTGGGTGATGATCTTGGTATTGCTGTCGATCAGGATGGACATCAGGCGGACTCCTTCACGGCCTTGACGATTTTCTGCGCGGCATCGTCGAGATCGTCCGCCGAAATGACGTTGAGACCCGATTCCCGAATGTATTTCTTGCCGATTTCGACATTGGTGCCTTCCAGGCGCACGACCAGCGGAACCTGCAGGCCGACTTCCTTCACCGCCGCGATCACGCCCTCGGCGATGACGTCGCAGCGCATGATGCCGCCGAAAATATTGACCAGAATGCCTTTGACTTTCGGATCGGCGGTGATGATCTTGAATGCCGCCGCGACCTTCTCCTTGGTGGCGCCGCCGCCGACGTCGAGGAAGTTGGCGGGCTCCATGCCATAAAGCTTGATGATGTCCATGGTCGCCATGGCGAGGCCGGCGCCATTGACCATGCAGCCGATCGCGCCGTCGAGCGTGATGTAGGACAGATCGTGTTTCGACGCTTCGATTTCCTTGGCGTCTTCCTCGGTCTCGTCGCGGAGCGCGAAAATGTCCGGGTGGCGATAGAGCGCATTGGAATCGAAGGATACTTTCGCGTCGAGGCACTTCAACTGGCCTTGCGTGGAGACGATCAGCGGATTGATCTCCAGCATCGACATGTCCTTGCCGACGAAGGCGGCGTAAAGCTGGCCGAGCAGCACGCCCGCCTGTTTGGCGAGGTCGCCGGTCAGGCCGAGAGCCTTGGCGACGGTGCGGCCATGATGCGGCATGACGCCGGTGGCCGGGTCGATCGAGAAGGAGATGATCTTTTCGGGCGTCGCATGCGCGACTTCCTCGATGTTCATGCCGCCTTCGGTGGAGACGACGAAGGCGACGCGCGAGGTCACGCGATCGACCAGGGCCGAGAGGTAGAATTCCTTCTCGATGTCGGAGCCGTCCTCGATATAGATGCGGTTGACTTGCTTGCCGGCCGGGCCGGTCTGGACGGTGACCAGCGTATTGCCAAGCATTTCCTTGACATATTGCTTGACCTCGTCGATCGACTTGGCGAGGCGGACTCCGCCCTTTTCGCCGGCGGCGGCTTCCTTGAACTTGCCCTTGCCGCGGCCGCCCGCGTGAATCTGCGACTTGACGACCCAGAGCGGACCGCCGAGTTCCCTGGCGGCGGCTTCGGCGTCCTCGACTTTCAGGACCGGAACGCCTCGCGACACCGGCGCCCCGTACTCCTTGAGAACGGCTTTCGCCTGATACTCATGAATATTCATTTGCTATCCTCTTGATATGAGCGAGCCCGGTTCAGGCCAGAGCCGGGTTGATTTTCTTGCAGGCCTCGATCAGGCCCTGGACGGAGGCGTTCGACTTGTCGAACTGCGCCTTTTCGGTCGCGTCGAATTCGACTTCAACGATCTTCTCGACGCCATTGGCGCCGATCAGGGCGGGAACGCCGACATAAGTGTCCTTTACGCCATATTCGCCATTGAGGTAGGCGGCGACGGGCAACACGCGCTTCTGGTCCTTGAGATAGGATTCGGCCATGGCGATGGCGGAGGCCGCCGGGGCGTAAAAGGCCGAGCCGGTCTTGAGCAGGGCGACGATTTCGCCGCCGCCCTTGCGGGTGCGGTCGACAATGGCGTCGAGTTTTTCCTGGGTCAGCCAACCGGACTTCACCAGTTCGGGCAGCGGAACCCCGCCGACGGTCGAATAGCGCACGAGCGGCACCATGTCGTCGCCGTGGCCGCCGAGCGTCATCGCGTGGATATCCTTGACCGAAACGCCGGTGGCTTCGGAGAGGAAGTAGCGGAAGCGGGCGGAGTCGAGCACGCCGGCCATGCCGACGACCTTGTTGTGCGGCAGGCCGGACGTTTTTTGCAGCGCCCACACCATGGCGTCGAGCGGGTTGGTGATGCAGATGACGAAAGCGTTTGGCGCATGTTGCCGGATGCCGGCGCCGACCGAGTCCATGACCTTGAGGTTGATGCCGAGCAGGTCGTCGCGGCTCATGCCCGGTTTGCGCGGCACGCCGGCGGTGACGATGATGACGTCGGCCCCGGCGATCTGCTCATAGCTGTTGGCGCCGGACAGATTGGCGTCGAAACCGTCGACGGGGGAAGATTCGGCGAGATCGAGCGCCTTGCCCTGCGGGGTGCCTTCGGCAATATCGAACAGAACGATGTCGCCCAGTTCCTTGAGGCCTGCGAGGTGAGCCAGCGTGCCGCCGATCTGGCCGGCTCCGATCAGTGCAATCTTGTTACGCGCCATGGGTTGTTCGTCCTTTTTTGACGTCAGCCTTCAGTCCTGGCTGTTGGTCTGCCTCGGGTCTCGATATCGCTGGCCTTGCGGCGGGCTTTTCCGCGGGCGGCGGAGATGCGACGGCCTTTTGCCTTGAAGTTTCCGCGCTTTCAAGTCGGGATAAAGACTAAGGTCTCCGGCGTTTGGCGCTCCGACGGCGCATCCAGCGGCCGAGGCGAAGGTTTAATGCCCTTTAAAACAATAAGATAGGCCAAAATAGCGCCCCCGCCAGGGCAACCTCAGGGCGGACGCGCCGGCCGGTGACAGTTTACAAAAAATGTCAGATATCAAAATCCGGATCGCCGAATGTCAGGCTTCTCTGGATCACCGTAATGACGCGGCTGGCGCGGAACTCGAGTTCCGCAGCGGAAACATTTTTGTCCAGCGCGATCGACACCGGCTGGATGAACCGATGCGCCAGATCGAAAACCAGCGCCATGGCACGGCGGCGGTCGTTCATCCGAAACGACCCGGAGCCGATGCCCTCCTCGACGATCGCCTGGATTTCGTTCTGCACCCGGTTGCGATGCCTGCGCGCCACTCCATGGCCGTTTTCGATCGCCTCGCACAACAGCCGGAACAGGATCGGATCGCGGTCCAGTTTTTCGCGATAGGCGCGCTGCAACGCCGCGAGCGCCCGCTCCAGCTTGTCATAGGCCGGGTCCTGGCCTTCGACGATGAGCCGCAACTGGGCTTCGAGCGGCTTGAGCCAGAGCGCGGTGACGGCTTCGAACAAAGCCTGTTTGGAGGGAAAATAACGGTAGACATTGGCATGGGACATTCCCGCCGCCTCGGCGATGCCGACAATGGTGCTGCGCCTGGGGCCGAAGCGGCGCAGATGATCGCCCGCGAGTTCGAGGATTCTCTGGTCGGCGGCGAGTTCGCCGGAGCGCGCCGTCGAAGGTTCGCTCATGTTTCGACCAGACCGGTGACCTCGCCGCTGACGACGTCGCCCAGGCCATGCGGCAGCGCCATATATTCCCGCGAGCGCATTTCGGTGAGCCGCGAGGCGGTGCGGGCGAACTCGAACGCCTCGCGCCCCTGCGCCGCCTTGTAGAGATCGTCGGGTTCGGCCTCGGCCGAGGCGAGCAGCTTCACTTTTTGGTCGTAGAGCGCGTCGATCAGATTGATGAAGCGCTTGGCTTCGTTGCGCTCTTCCGCCTTGATCACCGGAATGCGATCGACGATCAGGGTGTGAAAATTTTCGGCTATCGCCAGAAAATCCGCCGAACCGAGCGGCTTTTTGCACAGGTCGGCGTAATCGAAGCGCGCGACATGACTGGCCGCCTGCGGCACATGAATTTCCCGCCCCAGCAGCGGCAGAGCCATGGGCGGCCCCTTTTCGACGCCGGTAAGCGCCAGAAAGGCTTTGGTGAGCGCGGCGTCGGCGTCGGCGTCGGCGGGCGTATGGTAGACGGGCGCGCCGCCAAGCTTTTCGAGGCGGTAATCGGTGCGCGCATCGAGCTTCAGCACTTCCATGTTCCGGCCGATCAAGGCGATGAACGGCAGGAACAAGGCGCGGTTGAGTCCATCCTTATAGAGATCGGCGGGATCGACATTGGACGTGGCGACGACGACGACTTTCCTCTCCCACAAGGCCTGGAACAGCCGGGCGAGCATCATCGCGTCGGCGATGTCGGTGACGGCGAATTCGTCGAAGCACAACAGGCTGGCCTCTTTCGCCAGGTCCTCGGCGACCGGCGCGATCGGATCGTCGCCCTTGACTTGCCCGGCCTTTTTCTTTTGCCGCCAGGCGAAAATGCGGCGATGGGCGTCCGCCATGAAGGCGTGGAAATGCACCCGCCGCTTCGGCTCGACCTCGGCCGCGTCGAAGAACAGGTCCATCAGCATGGTCTTGCCGCGTCCGACCGAGCCCCAGATGTAAAGGCCCTTCGACGGCGCCGCCGCCTTGCCGCGGCCGCCGAACATCCAGCCGAGCGCGCTCGACTTCTTGGCCAGCAGCGATTCGGCGATCGCCGCGTTCAAGGCGTCGAGTTTTTCGACGATCGCCTCCTGGCGCGGGTCGCGTTCGATGCGGCCATGGGCTGCGAGACTGGCGTATCGGTCGGCGATCGAGCGGCGGGAATGGTCCATCATGGTCTTCCGGATTGAAGCCGAGGCGTTTTGGAGCCATTGCGGAAGGCCCGGGAATTTGCGGACGCCAACGCCTTGCGGCGGCGCTTTTGCGCGCATAGCATCACAACACTGTCAGCGGGCTTTTTGCAAACGTCGCGCCTTTTGGCAAACGCCGCGCCCGTTTTCAAGCCCGACTCTCTGGCGTCCTTGGAGGGATGAAATGAACAAGACGCGGCCGCCGGATCAACCCTCCATCACCGAATCTGCTCGAAAGCGCCCCCGTCCGCTCGACCTGCCCGGCGAAAACGGCGCCATCGCCGCCTTGCTGCGCCAGGCGGCCGGCGCGCAGCGACTGGCGGAAGAACGTCTGCTCGCCGATCTCGGCGTTACCCCGCCGCAGCTGGCGGCGATGACCCAGATCGGCGCCAATCCCGGAATTCTTGCCGCCGATCTCGCGCGGCGGGCCAGATTGACGCCGCAGACCGTCAGCCTGATCGTCGCCAATCTGCGCCGCGCCGGCCTCGCGCGGGAGGAAGCGGGCCCGGCGCCGGCTCTGTCGCGGGCGCGGCCGCTGGCTTTGACGCCGCAGGGCGAAAGCGTTTTGCGCATGGGCCGCGAAAGGGTCGAGGCCGCGGGCGCGAGACTGATCGACGGCATGAAGCCGAAGCGCGAACGCGCCCTGCGCCGCTGGCTCGCCGGCGTGGCCAATGGCCTGCCGTTGCCCGGCGCGTTCGATCCCGAGGATTTATAGGCCGCCCAGCGCCCGAATCGCCCGCCAATGTTCGGGCAACACCGGCTGCACCGACAGTCGGGTGAGTTTCACCAGCGCCATGTCGACGAAACGCGGATCGGCCTTGATCTGTTCGAGCGTCACCGGCCGCTTGAGCGGTTCGACCGCGCGAACGTCCACCATCCCGAACTTGCCGGTCGGATCGGTCGGGTCGGGATGATAGGCGGCGATCACCTCGACGATCCCGACCACTTCCTTGCCGATGTTGGAATGGTAGAAAAACGCGAGGTCGCCCTTTTTCATCGCCATCATCTGCTGTTTGGCTAGATGGTTGCGCACCCCGGTCCAGCCGGTTCCCTTGGCGCCGGCGGCGACCATCTGCTCCCAGGACCAGGCGGCGGGCTCGCTCTTGACGAGCCAGTAATGCCTGTCCGCGCTCATTCCAGCGACACGCCGACCGAGGGACGGAAGGGCCGCAACTCCACCGATTCGAACAGGCCGGCCTTGAGAAAAGGATCGCTGGCGAGCAAGGCGCGGGCCGCCGCCTCGTCGGGACAGGAAAAGAGCAACATCGAGCCGCACATCTGGCCCGACGAATCGAGAAAGGGGCCACCGAGCTTCACATTGGCGGCGTTGGCGGCGAGATAGGCGAGATGGGCGGCGCGGTTTTCCATCCTGATCCCCAGGGATTCCGGCTTGTCCAGGCACAATACGACAAAATACATCTGGGTCTTCCTGACATTTGTTGCGGATCGGACCGGACGCCCGCTCCTCGCGCCGGCGGAGTATGGCGCGGCAGGCGGCGCGAGTTCAACCTTTCAGGGAAGGTTGCGGACTGTTTTCGTATTGTAAACGTCGCATCGAGGCCTTAGCTTACTGGCGCTTCCGCCGTCCCCGCGCCGCCGGAGGCCCACGATACAACTGGATAAAGGGTAGGATTCATGAGCATCTTCGGCTCCATTCTGTCAAAAATTTTCGGCTCCAAACCCGCCGCCGCCGCCCCCGCCGGCGGAGCGCCCGCCGGGTCGCACGAAGCCGTCGCCGGCGTTCCGGCGGATGCCGCCGCGAAGGTAGATATTGCCGCCGTTCTCGACGAACTCAACGAGAAGAACCCGGAAGTCCTCGACTGGCGCGTCTCCATCGTCGATCTGCTCAAGGTTCTCGGCATCGACTCCAGCCTCGCCAACCGCAAGGCGCTGGCCGCCGAGCTCAAATATGACGGCGACGGCAGCGATTCGGCCAAAATGAACATCTGGCTGCACGAAAAGGTCATCGCCCTGGTCGCGGCCAATGGCGGCAAGGTTCCCGCCGACCTGCTCGCCAAGAAGTGATTTTAAGGCGGCGCGCTTTGGAAAAGGCGCGCCGTTCATTAAAGAAGCGAGCCGCTCAGCCCTCGGCCTTGAAGGGTCGGCTCATGAGGGCTTCGATGGCCGCGCCGACCTCGATGCGGCCCGCCAGAATCGCCGTCACCGCCTCGGCGATCGGCATTTCGGTCCCAAGCGCCTTGGCCTTTTGCGTCAGAATCGGCGCCGTCCAGGCCCCTTCCGTCAATTTGCCGTGACCGGCGGCCTGGGGTTCTTCGCCGCGCCCAAGCGCAAAGCCAAGCGAATAATTGCGCGATTGCGGCGACGAGCAGGTCAGGGCCAGATCGCCCAGTCCGGACAGGCCCATGATCGTGTTCGGCCGCGCGCCCTGCGCTGCGGAGAAACGCATCAATTCGGCGAAACCGCGCGCCAGCAAGGCGGCGTGGGCGCTGGCGCCCAGTTCGCGCCCCCGCGCGACGCCGCAAGCGATCGCCAGCACATTTTTCGCCGCGCCGCCGATCTCGACGCCGATGAGATCGTTCGACCGATAGAGCCGAAAGTTCGGCGCGGCGAGTTTTTTGCAGAGATATTCGGCAAGCTCCATGCTTTCCGCTGCGAGCGTCACCGCTGTCGGCAGGCCGCGCGCCAGATCGACGGCGAAGCTCGGACCCGAAAGCGCGGCGGCGGGCTGGCCCGGCAGGACCTGCGCAAGAATTTCGCGCATATAGAGGCCGGTCTCCCTTTCCATGCCCTTGGCGCAACTGACCACCGCCGATGTGGGCCGCACATGGCCGCGCAACAGCATCGCCGTCTCGCGGAAGCTTTGCGCGGGAACCGCCGCCAGCACGTGATCGGCGCCGGCGACGCAGGCGATGTCGGCGACGGGTTCGACTTCGGCGGCGAGCGCGAAACCCGGCAGCCGGCGGTCGTTGCGCCGGGTTTCCCGCATGGCCTCGACATGGTCGCGGTCATGCCCCCAAAGCCAGACCCGGGCGTGCGAAACCGCAGCCATATTGGCCAGAGCCGTGCCCCAGGCGCCGGCCCCGAGCACGGCGAGCGTCCCCTTGCCGCTCATCGGGCGGCCTCCCGGTTGTCGCGCCGCGCCCACAGCTTTTCGAAATAGCGGGTGAAATCACCCGCCGCCTCGGGGCTGTCGATGACGACGATGTCATTGTCCTGCCGCGTCTCGCCGGACCAGGAAAAATTGGTCGAGCCCGTGCGCAGCCAGCGTCCGTCCACCGCGTAGGCCTTGATATGCATCAGGTCGTTTTGTTCGGCCTTGATCTTGCCGGCGACATTGGGCTGGAGCGCCAGCGCCGAAACGGAGTCGTTGATTCCGCCGATGCGGCGAAACTGTTCGGGGTCGAAATAGAGGCGCACCTTCACCCCCCGGCTCGCCGCCCGCGACAAGGCCTCGATGACCCTCTGGTCGCTCAGGACATAGGCGGCCATGTCGATGGTGTTTTTCGCCCGCCCGATCAATTCGGGATCGATCGCGGCGAAGCCCGGCGACGGGCCATAGGCGATGCGCACCGGGGCCAGCAGCGGCTCGCGCGT
This sequence comes from uncultured Rhodoblastus sp., assembly GCF_903903185.1. Lineage (GTDB taxonomy): Bacteria > Pseudomonadota > Alphaproteobacteria > Rhizobiales > Beijerinckiaceae > Rhodoblastus. Next base: position 43,542 of record NZ_CAIUXT010000219.1, on the reverse strand, counting down.
TTGCAGGAAGGTCCGCTGGCCCATGATCGCGAGGATCAAGGCGCCGACAAGCAGGAGAAGTTTGAGCGCGCGCATAAAACCTCAGGCCTTGCCGCGCCAGCGGGGGTCTTTGTCCGAATCGAGCGGCCAGCGGGGCCGCGCGGCGAAATCCATGCCATCGACAAGGCCGACGCGGAAACGCTCCAGTCCGGCCCAGGCGATCATGGCGCCATTATCGGCGCACAGGCCGGGCGGCGGCAAAGCCAGCTTCAGTCCCGCTTCGGCGCAGAATCGCGCCAGCGCCCGGCGGATCGCGCCATTGGCGGCGACGCCGCCCGCCGCGACCAGCGCATTTGGCGGCTGCGGCGCGTCGGCGAGCAGGCGCAGCGCGGCGCGGCAGCGATCGACGATTGTATCCACCGCCGCCGCCTGGAACGAGGCGCAGAGATCGGCGACATCGGTCTGGGTCAGAGGCACGATGCGCTCGGCTTCGAGCCGCACCGCCGTCTTTAGGCCGGAAAACGAAAAATCGGGATTTTTTCGCCCGGCCATCGGGCGGGGGAAATCGAAACGCGAGGGGTCGCCGGCGGCGGCCGCCTGTTCGACGCGGGGCCCGCCCGGATAAGGCAGGCCGAGCAATTTGGCGGCCTTGTCGAAAGCCTCGCCGAGCGCGTCGTCCACCGTCGAGCCGAGCCGGCGATAATCGCCGACGCCGTTCACCGCCACCAGCTGGCTGTGGCCGCCCGAGACCAGCAAGAGCAAATAAGGAAATTCGATCCCGTCGGTCAGGCGCGGCGTCAGCGCATGGCCTTCGAGATGATTGACGGCGACGAAGGGCTTGCCCGCCGCCAGCGCAATGGCCTTGCCGGTGGTCAGGCCGACGAGGACGCCGCCGATCAGCCCCGGTCCGGCGGCGGCGGCGATCGCGTCGAGATCGCCGATGGCGCAATTGGCCTCGGCGAGGGCGCGGCGGATCAGACGGTCGAGCGATTCGATATGGGCGCGGGCGGCGATTTCCGGCACCACGCCGCCATAGGCGGCATGTTCGGCAATCTGGCTCAGCACGGCGTTGGAGAGAATCCGGCCGCGGCCCATCGAATCGGCTTCGACCACGGAGGCGGCGGTTTCGTCGCACGTGCTCTCCAGCCCCAACACCCGCAGACCCGCTCGCATTTCCTGCTCCATGGAGGCCCAAAATAAGGCCTTGGCCCGGTCGAGGCGAAATTCCCGCCAACCGCTTTCGCCGCAGGCTGCTTTTCCCTATAGTCCCGCTCCCGATCAAATCAAAATGGCTTGGAGTCGAAATTGGCGCCCTGGTTGAAAATTGGCACGCGAGGCAGTCCGCTGGCTCTGGCCCAGGCGCATGAGACGCGCCGCCGTCTGGCGCTGGTCCATGGCGCGCCGGAAGAACATTTCGAAATCATCGTCATCAAGACCAGCGGCGACCTGATTCAGGACCGCCCCTTGAGCGAGGTCGGCGGCAAGGGCCTGTTCACCAAGGAACTCGATCAGGCCCAGCTCGAAGGCGCGATCGACATAGCGGTGCATTCGGCCAAGGATTTGCCGACGCTGCTGCCGGAGGGGCTGGTCGTCGCCGGCTATCTGCCGCGCGAGGACGTGCGCGACGCCTTTATCGGCGGCGCGGCGAAAACTTTGGACGATCTGCCGCAGGGCGCGCGCGTCGGCTCGGCGTCTTTGCGACGTCAGGCGATGCTCCGCCGCCTGCGCCCCGATCTTCAGGTCGAACTGTTGCGCGGCAATGTGCAGACGCGGCTGCGGAAAGTGGAGAGCGGCGAATTCGCCGCGACCCTGTTGGCGCTCGCCGGACTGAAGCGCCTCGGCCTCGCCGACAAGGCGACCTCGCTGCTGCCGCTCGACCTGTTTCCGCCGGCCTGCGGGCAAGGGGCCATCGCCATCACCGCGCGCCGCGAGGATTCCCGGATCCTGTCGGACCTCGCGCAAATCTGCGACCTCGAGACCGGCCATGCGCTGGCGACGGAGCGGGCCTTTCTTGGGGTGCTCGACGGTTCGTGCCGTACGCCTATCGCCGGTCATGCCGTGGTCGCCGGCGCGCGTCTCGAATTTTACGGGATCGTGCTGCGCAAGGACGGCTCGGAGGTTTTCGACGCGCGCATCGAGGGTCCGGTCGATCAGGCCGCGACGCTCGGCGAAACGGCGGCGAGACAAATCCTCGCCGCCGCGCCGCCCGATCTGTTGAGCTTTTGATCGTCATGCGCGTGCTGGTGACGCGACCGCCCGAACAGGCGGCGCCAACCGCACAAAAACTCGTCGCCCTCGGTCACGTTCCGGTTCTGGCGCCGGTGCTCGAAATCGTGGCGACCGGGGCGAGGCTCCCGGCCGGCCCCTTCGACCTCCTGCTGGCGTCCAGCGCCCAGGCTTTTCTGGGCATTGCGCCTGAAAGCGCGCCGGGGTCGCCGCTCGCCTGCGTTGGCGCGAAAACCGCCGAGGCGGCGCGCCGGCGCGGGTTCGAGGTCCAGACCGTCGGCGCCGACAGCGAGGCGCTCGCCACCGTTCTATTGGCGGAAGGCCGCCCAAAATCCGCGCTCTACCTTGCCGGACGCGAGCGCAAGGGCCTGCTGGAGCGGCGGTTGCGCGAAAACAGCTGGCGGGTTGAAATCATCGAGACCTACGAGGCGCGGCCCGTCCCGTACTGGCCGGAAAACCTTCGCGCCGCGCTGGCGTGCGGCGAAATCGACGCTATCTTGCATTATTCGCCGCGCAGCGCGGCTCTCGCTCTGGCGCTGATGGGCCGCGAAGCCGCGCCGCGTCTGCGCCATTTCTGCCTGTCCGCCGAAATTGCCGCGCTGTGCGGCGCTTGGGCGCCGCAGCAGCAGATCGTCGCCGCCTTCCAACCCGACGAAGAATCGTTGATGGCCTTGCTTCGACCGGTCGAAGCCCGGCCGAGGCCGTGAAACGCTCTGCCGGATGGCGTTCTGTGCGGCGGCGATACGGGGATGCCGGAGCCGCCGAATCCGTCCTTGCAGAATCCGTCCTTGCGTTGACAAGGACGCGCCCCGCTTCTATTCCTCGCGCGCATTTTTCAAAGCGTTGCGCCGCTTTTTGTTAAGTCTTGGAACAGCAGTGACCGGGACAAAGGCGGGGACAGGGCATCCGGGTCTTGTCGTCGCTCTTGTCCCCGGCGCGAAAGCTCCCGACATAGGGTCGGCGCGGCCCAATGCGTCGGGAGCGTGTTTTCAACAGATCGCGCCGCGTCGTCGCGCCGCTCTGAAAGGTTTTAGGAATGTTGGGAAGCCTCGCTAAGAAAATCTTCGGCACCGCCAACGAACGCCGTTTGAAAACCTATGGGCCGAGGGTCGCGGCGATCAATGCGCTGGAGCCCGAGGTCGCGGCGCTTTCCGACGAGGCCCTGCGCGCCCGCACCGATGCGTTCCGCGCCCAGCTCGCGGCGGGCGCCAAGATGAACGACCTGCTGGTCCCGGCCTTCGCCACCGTGCGCGAGGCGGCGCTGCGCGCCATCGGCCAGCGCCACTTCGACGTGCAGCTGATCGGCGGCATGGTGCTCAACGAAGGCTCGATCGCCGAAATGCGCACCGGCGAAGGCAAGACCCTCGTCGCGACGCTCGCCTGCTATCTCAACGCCCTTTCCGGCATGGGCGTCCACGTTATCACCGTCAACGATTATCTTGCCCGCCGCGACTCCGAAAACATGGGGCGCATCTATAATTTCCTGGGCCTGAGCGTCGGGGTCATCGTCCACGGCCTCGACGATGCCGAGCGCGCGCGGGCCTATGCCGCCGACATCACCTATGGCACCAACAACGAATTCGGCTTCGATTACCTGCGCGACAACATGAAATACGAGCTGAGCCAGATGGTTCAGCGCGGCCACGTGTTCGCCATCGTCGATGAGGTGGATTCCATCCTGATCGACGAGGCGCGCACGCCCCTGATCATTTCGGGTCCTTCCGACGACCGCTCCGATCTCTATCAGTCCATCGACAAGCTGATCCCGAAGCTCGTCGCGGCGGATTACGAACTCGACGAGAAGCAGCGCACCAGCAGCCTGACCGAAGCCGGCAACGAACATATCGAGCAATTGCTCGGCGAAATCGGGCTGTTGACCGACGGCTCGCTCTACGAGGCCGCCAATGTGACGCTGGTCCACCACGTCAACCAGGCGTTGCGCGCCCATAAATTGTTCCAGCGCGACAAGGATTACATCGTCCGCGACAATGAGGTGGTGATCATCGACGAATTCACCGGCCGGATGATGCCGGGCCGCCGCTATTCCGAAGGGCAGCATCAGGCGCTGGAGGCCAAGGAAGGCGTGCAGGTGCAGCCGGAAAACGTGACGCTGGCCTCAATCACCTTCCAGAATTATTTCCGCCTTTACAAGAAGCTGGCGGGAATGACCGGCACGGCTTCGACCGAATCCGAGGAATTCGCCGAAATCTACAAGCTCGACGTCGTCGAAATTCCCACCAACATGCCGATCGTGCGTATCGATTCCGACGACGAGGTCTATCGCACCGGGACCGAAAAACTCGCCGCCATCGTCACTGAAATCGAGGCGGCCAACGCCAAGGCCCAGCCCTTGCTGGTCGGCACCACATCGATCGAGAAATCCGAGCAGCTGGCCGATTTTCTGAAGAGCAAGGGCTACAAGATGATCGATTTCGGCGCGCCCGGCGCGCTGGACAAGCTCTACGCCTCGGCCCGCTCGGGCAAGCCGTCGAAGAATTTCGCCGTGCTCAACGCCCGCTTCCACGAGCAGGAAGCCTATATCGTTGCGGAAGCCGGCGTGCCCGGGGCGATCACCATCGCCACCAACATGGCTGGCCGCGGCACCGACATCCAGCTCGGCGGCAACCTCGACATGCGGCTGAAACAGGAATGCCAGGGCCTGGAAGGCGAGGCCAAGGACGCCCGGGAACAGGTCATTCGCGCGGAAATCGCCGATTTCAAGCAGAAGGCGCTCGCTGCCGGCGGCCTTTATATCATCGGCACCGAGCGCCACGAGAGCCGCCGCATCGACAACCAGCTGCGCGGACGCGCGGGACGCCAGGGCGATCCGGGCAAGTCGAAATTTTTCCTGTCGCTGCAAGACGATCTGATGCGCATTTTCGGCTCCGAGCGCATGGACGCCATGCTGCGCAAACTCGGCTTGCAGGAAGGCGAGGCGATCATCCATCCCTGGATCAACAAGGCGCTGGAAAAGGCGCAGCAGAAGGTGGAAGCGCGCAATTTCGACATGCGCAAGAACGTGCTCAAATTCGACAATGTGATGAACGACCAGCGCAAGGTGGTGTTCGAGCAGCGCCGCGACATGATGGCGCAGGAATCGCTCGAAGAGACCATTCGCGAGATGCGCCATGGCGTGGTCGAGGATCTGGTCGCGGCCCACGTGCCCCACGACGCCTATCCCGAAGCCTGGGACATCGCCGGCCTTTCGGAACAGGTCAAGGCGCAGCTCAACATGGACCTGCCACTGGCCGACTGGGCCAAGGAAGAGGGCATAGCCGACGAGGAATTGCGCGAACGGCTGGAAAAAATGTCCGACGAAGCCTATGCGGCGCGCGAACAGGCCAATTCGCCGGACATTACCCGCTACATCGAGAAGCAGGTGCTGCTGCAGACGCTCGATCATCTGTGGCGCGAACATCTGGTCGTGCTCGATCACCTGCGCCAGGTCATCGGCTGGCGCGGCATGGCGCAGCGCGACCCGCTCAATGAATATAAATCCGAGGCTTTCGAGCTGTTCGACGCTCTGATCACCCGCCTGCGCGAGGTCGTGACGGCGCAGTTGATGCGGGTCGAAGTGGCGCACGAGCGTCCCGCCGATCCGCAATTGCCGCCCATGCATGCCTCCCATGTCGATCCGCTGACCGGGGAGGACGAGTTGGCGCTGGCCCAGATCAACGCGCGCATCGCCTCCGGAGACTTCACGCCGCGCGCGCTCGGTTCGGCGGAAGCCTCGCTGGCGCCGGCCCGCGATCCCAACGATTCCGCAACCTGGGGCCGCATCGGCCGCAACGAGCCCTGCCCCTGCGGCTCGGGCAAGAAATTCAAGCATTGCCACGGCGTGATCGCCTGACGGCGAGGGTTGGCGACAGAGCTTGATTCAGGGCTTGGCGGCCGGGCGGGAAAAATGAGCGAGCCGTGCCCCCCCGAAGCGCCCGACATCGCAGACGTCCTCGTCCCCGTCGCCGTCGATCGCCCCTGGTCCTATCGAATCCCGGGCGGCCTGCGGCTCGCGGAAGGCGATTTCGTCTGGGTTTCGCTGGGGACGCGCGAGGCTTTCGGCGTCGTCTGGGGCTTGCGCCGCGGGGGCGGCGGCAATCTCAAGCCGGTTCTTCGCCGGCTCGACCAGCCGCCTCTGCCGGCGAAATTGCGCGCCTTCATCGATTGGGTCGCCGGCTGGACGCTCGCGTCGCTGGGCGGCGTCCTGCGGCTGGCGACGCGCGGCGCGCTGGATGCGGGGGAGGAGCCGGCGCGGATCGGCCTGCGCCTGACCGGCGCGGCGCCGAGCCGCCTCACCGAGGCGCGCCAGCGGGTTCTCGACGCCGCGCAAGGCGGTCAAACGATCGGCAAGAGCGAGCTGGCGCGGTTGGCCGGGGTTTCGGCCAGCGTCATCGACGCCCTGATCGACGACGGCGCGCTCGAACCTCTGGCGCTTCCGCCGCCGACCGCGTCGGAGGCGCCGGACCCCGACTTCGCCCAACCGGCCCTGTCGCCCGATCAGGCGCGGGCGGCGCGCGTCATGGGCGATGCCGTCGCCGCCCGGGCCTTCCAGCCGATCCTGCTCGAAGGCGTGACCGGCTCCGGCAAGACGGAAGTCTATTTCGAGGCGGTGGCGCAGGCCTTGCGCGAGGGCGGCCAGGCGCTGATCCTGATGCCGGAAATCGCCTTGACGGCTCAATTTCTCGAAAGGTTCGCCGCGCGTTTCGGCCATCGTCCGGCGGAATGGCATTCCGGACTGTCGCCGCGACGCCGGGCGCGGGTGTGGCGCGGCGTCGCCGAAGGCCAGACGCGCGCGGTGGCGGGCGCGCGTTCGGCGCTTTTCCTGCCCTTCGGCCAACTGCGCCTGATCGTCGTCGATGAGGAGCACGATCAGGCTTACAAGCAGGACGAGGGCGTCGCCTATCACGCCCGCGACATGGCGGTGGTGCGCGCGCGCATCGAATCCTGCGCCATCGTGCTGGCCTCCGCGACCCCTTCCATCGAGACGCGCGAAAATGCCCGCCAGGGCCGCTATGCCCATCTGCGCCTCGACAATCGCTTCGCCGGCCGCGATCTGCCGGCGATCGAAGCGGTGGATTTGCGCCTGGAGCCGGCGCCGCGCGGAAAATTCCTGTCGCCGCGCCTCGTCGAAGCCCTACGCCAGAATTTCGCGCGTCACGAACAGGCCTTGCTGTTCCTCAACCGTCGCGGCTACGCGCCTTTGACCCTGTGCCGGGCCTGCGGCCACAGGTTCCAATGCCCGAACTGTTCGGCCTGGCTGGTCGAACATCGTCTTCGCCGCGCTCTGGCGTGCCATCATTGCGGCCATATCGAGCGCCGTCCCGAGCAATGCCCCGAATGCGGCGCGGCGGATTCGCTCGACGCCTGCGGGCCGGGGGTCGAGCGGGTGGCCGAGGAGGCGGCGGCGCTGTTTCCCGACGTCCGGATGCTGGTGCTGTCCTCCGACTTGCCGGGCGGCGCGGAAAGAATGCGCGCCGAATTGCAGGCGGTGGCGGAACACAGGTTCGATCTCGTGATCGGCACGCAACTTGTCGCCAAGGGCCATAATTTCCCTTTTCTCACTCTGGTCGGCGTCGTGGATGCTGATATCGGCCTTGCCAATGGCGACCCGCGCGCCGCCGAACGCACCTTTCAATTGCTCAATCAGGTGGCGGGCCGCGCCGGTCGCGGCGACAAGCCGGGCCGCGCCCTGTTGCAGACGTTCCAGAAAGAACATCCGGTGCTGCGCGCGCTGCTGTCGGGCGATTTCGAGCGCTTCTACCTCGAAGAGACCCAGATGCGGCGCGACGCCCGCCTGCCGCCTTTCGGCCGGCTCGCCGCGGTGATCGTCGCCGGGCCGGACCGCGCGGCGGCCGAAATCCATGCCCGCGCGCTGGCGCGCGCCGCCTGCCTTGCGCCGGAAAAGCCCGGCTGGAGCGTTTGCCCGCCCGGCCAGCTTTCCGGGGAAGACGACATCGTCGTGCTGGGCCCGGCGGAAGCCCCGATCGCCATGCTGCGCGGAAAGCATCGATTTCGCCTCCTGATCAAGGCGCCGCGCCGCGCCGACCTGCAGGGCTGCCTGCGGCAGATGCTGGCCACGGCGCCAAAACCGCGCGGCGGATTAACCGTGTCGGTCGATGTCGATCCGCAAAGTTTTTTATGAGTTTTCGGCTCTTTATTTTGTAAATAAGCCCAAAGCCCTACTTTCGCCCCTTCGCTCAGGGTTGCGCGGCGTGGCGCCCTATGTTACCTCACGCCCGCCTTTCGGGAAGTGCGGCTTGCCGGTTTCCCGTTTCCTGACAGTTCGGACTTTCCGTCGATACGACGCTTCGCGTCGGGCTTGGTCGGGCTGGATTGTCTTTCGAGAGCTAAAAGGGGCGTTTCCGCGTGGCTGAAGTCGTCGACTCGAAGAATCCGACATCCGGTGTCGCGCAGCGCTATGCCCAGGCCCTGTTCTCCCTCGCGCAGGACACCCAAACCACCGACGCCGTCGCCGACGCCCTGCATAATTTTGGCGACCTGATCGCCGAAAACGCCGACTTGCAGCGTTTTATCGTCAGCCCGGTGTTTTCCGCCGAGGAACAACTCAAGGCCGTCACGGCGCTGTTGAGCCATTTCGGTTATGGCGGCATCACCGCCAATTTCATCAAACTCGTCGCCGCCAAGCGCCGCCTGTTCGTCCTGCCGGAAATGATCCGCGCCTTTGGCGCGCTCAACGACCGGGCCAAGGGCGTGACCCATGCGCAGGTCACCGTCGCCGAGCCGCTTTCGCCCGATCAATCCGCCGCGCTCGAAGAGGCGTTGCGTCAGGTCTCGGGCGGGCAGACGGTCAAGGTCAACGTCCAAGTCGATCCTTCGCTCATTGGCGGCATTGTCGTCCAGCTTGGCTCCCGACAGGTTGACGCCTCGCTCAAAACCAAACTCAACTCGCTCCGCACACGCATGAAAGAGGTCGGCTGATGGATATCCGCGCCGCAGAAATTTCCGCGATTCTGAAAAACGAAATCGCCAATTTCGGTAATGAAGCTCAGGTCACGGAAGTCGGTCAGGTTCTGTCCGTCGGCGACGGCATCGCCCGCGTCTATGGTCTGGACAACGTCCAGGCCGGCGAGCTGGTGCAGTTCGAAAACGGCATTCAGGGCATGGCCCTGAACCTCGAAGCCGATAATGTCGGCGTCGTCATTTTCGGCTCCGACCGCGAAATCAAGGAAGGCCAGACGGTCAAGCGGACCGGTTCGATCGTCGACGTTCCCGTCGGCAAGGAATTGCTCGGGCGCGTCGTCGACGCGCTCGGCAATCCGATCGACGGCAAGGGCCCGATTGTCGCCGCCAAGCGTTCGCGGGTCGACGTCAAGGCCCCAGGCATCATTCCGCGCAAATCCGTGCATGAGCCGATGGCGACCGGCCTCAAGGCCATTGACGCACTGATCCCGATCGGGCGCGGCCAGCGCGAACTGATCATCGGCGACCGCCAGACCGGCAAGACGGCGGTGGCGCTCGACGCCATCCTCAACCAGAAGTCGATTAACCAGGGCACGGACGAAAGCGCCAAGCTTTACTGCGTCTATGTCGCGGTCGGCCAGAAGCGCTCCACCGTCGCCCAGTTCGTGAAGGTTCTGGAAGAGCACGGCGCGATGGAATATTCCATCGTCGTAGCCGCCACCGCCTCCGATCCGGCTCCGATGCAGTACCTGGCCCCCTTCGCCGGCGCGGCCATGGGCGAATATTTCCGCGACAACGGCATGCATGCGCTGATCGTCTATGACGATTTGACCAAGCAGGCCGTCGCTTACCGCCAGATGTCGCTGCTGCTGCGACGCCCGCCGGGCCGCGAAGCCTATCCCGGCGACGTGTTCTATCTGCACAGCCGCCTGCTCGAACGCGCAGCCAAGCTCAACGACGCCAATGGCGCCGGCTCGATGACGGCCTTGCCGGTGATCGAAACCCAGGCCAATGACGTGTCGGCCTATATTCCGACCAATGTGATCTCGATCACCGACGGCCAGATCTTCCTCGAAACCGACCTGTTCTATCAGGGCGTCCGCCCGGCGGTGAACGTCGGCCTGTCGGTGTCGCGCGTCGGCTCCGCCGCCCAGACCAAAGCGATGAAGAAGGTCGCAGGCAAGATCAAGGGCGAGCTCGCGCAATATCGCGAAATGGCCGCCTTCGCCCAGTTTGGCTCCGATCTCGACGCCACTACGCAGCGCTTGCTCAACCGTGGCTCGCGCCTGACCGAACTTCTGAAACAGGCGCAGTTCGCGCCGCTCAAAATGGAAGAGCAGGTCGCGGTGATATATGCCGGCGTCAACGGCTATCTTGACGCGCTGCCGGTCAACCGCATCAAGGCCTATGAAGACGGTCTTCTCGCCCTGGTGCGCACCAGCCATGGCGATCTGCTCGAAGCGATCCGTTCGTCCAAGGATCTCTCCGACGCTTCGGCGGCCCAGCTCAAGTCGATTGTCGAGGGCTTTACCAAGTCCTTCGCCTGAATTCGCATCGAGCCTGCCGTCGCCGCGACGGGCTCGCCTTTTTGATCGCCCCGCTGGCCGGATAAACCGGCCCGGGGGCGGCAGCCGAGCGGAAAACCATGCCCTCGTTGAAGGATCTACGCAATCGCATCGCCTCCGTGAAGGCGACGCAGAAAATCACCAAGGCCATGCAGATGGTGGCGGCGGCGAAATTGCGCCGCGCGCAGCAGGGCGCCGAAGCCGCCCGTCCCTATGCCGAGCGCATGGATATCGTTCTCGCGAATCTCGCTTCAGGCGTCGCCGCCGGCGCCGGGCCGGCGTTGCTCTCCGGCAATGGCCGGGACCAGATTCATCTGCTGGTTGTCGCCACCGCCGAGCGCGGCCTGTGCGGCGGCTTCAATTCGTCGATCGTCCGGCTGGCGCGCGAAAAGGTCCTCGCCCTGCAGGCCGAAGGCAAGACGGTCAAGATTTTGTGCATCGGCAAGAAGGGTTTCGACCAGCTGCGCCGCCAGTTCGAGAAGCAGATCGTCGAACTGATCGACCTGCGCTCGGTGCGCCAGCTCGCCTTCGAGAACGCCGATCCGATCGGCAAGAAGATCATCGGCTGGTTCGAGGCCGGCGAATTCGACGTCGCGACCCTGTTCTATTCGAAATTCCGCTCGGTGATCCTGCAGATTCCGACCGCCCAGCAACTGATTCCCGCCCAGATCGGCGCCGGCCACGCGGTCAGCGAAGCGGCCTATGAGTATGAGCCGGGCCAGGACGAAATTCTGGCCACTTTGCTGCCGCGCAATATTTCCGTGCAGGTGTTCCGGGCTCTCCTGGAAAACGCCGCCTCGGAACAGGGCGCGCGCATGAGCGCCATGGACAGCGCCACGCGCAACGCCGGCGAAATGATCAAGAAGCAGACGACGATCTACAATCGTTCGCGTCAGGCGATGATCACCAAGGAACTGATCGAAATCATCTCGGGCGCCGAAGCGCTCTGACCGTCATGGAAAATGTGAGGACCAACAATGGCTGAAGCCTCTTTGCCCACGGGCCGCGTCACGCAGGTCATCGGCGCCGTCGTCGACGTCAAGTTCGACGGTCATTTGCCGCAAATCCTGAACGCGCTGGAAACCTCGAACAACGGCAATCGCCTGGTTCTCGAAGTCGCCCAGCATCTGGGCGAAAGCTCGGTGCGCTGCATCGCCATGGACGTGTCCGAAGGTCTGGTTCGCGGCCAGCCGGTGCGCGACACCGGCGCGCCGATCCAGGTTCCGGTCGGCGAGGGCACCTTGGGCCGCATCATCAACGTCATCGGCGAGCCGGTAGACGAGGCGGGTCCCGTGCCCAATGACGGTTTTCGCGCCATTCACCAGCCGGCGCCTTCCTATGCCGAGCAGGCGACGGAAGCGCAGATTCTCGAGACCGGCATCAAGGTCGTCGATCTGCTCGCGCCTTACGCCAAGGGCGGCAAGATCGGCCTGTTCGGCGGCGCCGGCGTCGGCAAGACCGTGCTGATCATGGAATTGATCAACAATATCGCCAAGGCCCATGGCGGCTATTCGGTGTTCGCCGGTGTCGGCGAGCGCACCCGCGAAGGCAATGACCTTTATCATGAAATGATCGAGGGCGGCGTCAACAAGGACCCCAAGGAAAACAATGGCTCGACCGCCGGCTCCAAATGCGCGCTGGTCTACGGCCAGATGAACGAGCCTCCGGGCGCCCGCGCCCGCGTCGCGCTCACAGGCCTGACCGTCGCGGAACATTTCCGCGACAAGGGCCAGGACGTGCTGTTCTTCGTCGATAACATCTTCCGCTTCACCCAGGCCGGTTCGGAAGTGTCGGCGCTGCTCGGCCGCATCCCCTCGGCGGTGGGCTATCAGCCGACGCTGGCCACCGACATGGGCCTGCTGCAGGAACGCATCACCACCACCAACAAAGGCTCGATCACTTCGGTGCAGGCGATTTACGTTCCCGCCGACGATCTGACCGATCCGGCCCCGGCCACGTCCTTCGCCCATCTCGACGCCACCACCGTGCTGTCGCGCTCGATCGCCGAAAAGGGCATTTATCCGGCGGTCGATCCGCTCGACTCGACCTCGCGCATGCTGTCCCCGCTCATCGTCGGCGAAGAGCATTACGACATCGCCCGCAAGGTGCAATCGACGCTCCAGCGTTACAAGTCGTTGCAGGACATCATCGCCATTCTCGGCATGGACGAGCTTTCCGAAGAGGACAAGCTGGTCGTGGCCCGCGCGCGCAAGATCGAGCGCTTCCTGTCGCAGCCTTTCCATGTCGCCGAGGTGTTCACCGGTTCGCCCGGCAAGCTGGTTTCGCTCGCCGATACGATCAAGGGCTTCAAGGGACTTGTCGCCGGCGAATACGACCATCTGCCGGAAGCGGCCTTCTACATGGTTGGGGCCATCGAGGAAGCCGTGGAAAAGGCGCAGAAGCTCGCCGCCCAGGCTGGCTGATTCCGCGAAGCGTGGCTGATCACGCGAAGCAAAACCGGTTTTAACGGAGAGTCAGATGGCGACGTTTCACTTCGAGTTGGTGTCCCCGGAAAGGCTGCTGTTTACCGGCGAAGTCGAAGCCGTCGTCGTTCCGGGAATCGAAGGCCAGTTCACGGTCCTCAAGGATCATGCGCCGGTGATGACGGTCCTCAAGGCGGGCATTGTCGAGATCGAGGAAACCGCCGCCAAGAAGATTCGGCTGTTCGTGCGCGGCGGCTTCGCCGATGTCGCCGATGGCGGCCTGACCCTTTTGGCCGAACAGGCGGCGCCGCTGGAGCAGTTCGACTCCGCGCGCCTCGCGGCCGAGATCAAGAACGCCGAGGAAGATCTCGCCGACGCCAAGACCGAGGAAGCCAAAAAACTGGCGGCTGAAAAGCTCGACCAGCTCAACGAGCTCAAAGAAGCCATCGCCGCCTGATCCTAATCCGACGTCGCCTTCGACGGCCCCTTGGGAGGGGCCGTTTTATGTTGCGGACGGGCGCGCGAGTGCGAGAATGTAATTGACGTCGGTGTCGCCCGACAGCCGCCACCGGTCGCGCAGCGGATGATAGACGACGCCGGCGCGGTCAATTTCCGTCAGTCCTTCCGCGACGAGCGGCTTGAGCAATTGCTCCGGCCGCAGGAATTTCGACCAGTCATGGGTGCCGGGCTCGACCCAGCGCAGGACATATTCAGCCCCGACGATCGCCAAAGCATAGCTTTTCAGGGTCCGGTTCAAGGTCGCGCCGACCAGCAACCCGCCGGGGCGGACCAGCCTCGCTGCGGCGCGCAAAAATCCATCGACGTCGGCGACATGCTCCAGCACTTCCATGGCGAGAACCGCATCGAAGGTTTCCCCGGATTCGGCAAGCGATTCCACGGTGACCGGGCGATAGTCGATGGTCAGTCCGCCGGCTTCGGCGTGGCGGCGGGCGGCCAGAATATTTTCCTCCGCCGGATCGACGGCGGTGACCTGCGCGCCGAGTCGCGCCAAAGGTTCGGCGAGGAGTCCGCCGCCGCAGCCGAGATCGACCAGCCGCAATCCGGCCAGCGGCTGTTTGCCTTTGCGGTCGCGGGGCCCGCTCCCGAGTGGAAAATGCGCGCAGAAAAGGTCGCGCAAATAGCCGACCCGCAGGGGATTCATCTTGTGCAGCGCACGTTGCGGACCGGAAAGGTCCCACCAGCTGTCGCCCAGTTTGGCGAAACGCGCCAGTTCCGACGCATCGACGCTTCCGACTGCTTGCTTGAAGGATTCCGACATTGCCCAACCTGAAAATCAATGGCCAAGGGAGCGTTGACACAATTGGTCCGCCCCGTCATGTATAGCCGCCCCGCGCGCGCGATGCGAGTTTTATAGCCCTTCCCGCCCTTGCCGGAACGGGTTCTGCCGATGGCGCTCGAAGCCCGTCGAAAGACGGCGGTCTTTGGTCGTCCTGGGGCCGGCGCGAGGGAATGGTCGAGCGCGAAAAGTCGCGATCGACACCATGAACGATGAAACCGATCTGGGCATTATGGCGCGTCTGGTGATGAAATTCGGCGGCACTTCGGTCGCCAATATCGAACGAATCCGCAATGTGGCGCGTCATGTCAAACGCGAAGTGGATTCAGGGTTCGAAGTGGCGGTGGTGGTTTCCGCGATGTCCGGCACGACCAATGAACTGGTCGGCTGGGTCAAGGAGGCCGGCGCGGTTCACGATTGGCGCGAATATGACGCGGTGGTGGCATCCGGCGAACAGGTGACCTCCGGGCTCCTGGCCACTGCTTTGCAGGAAATGGGAATTCCGGCGCGCTCCTGGCAGGGCTGGCAGATACCGATCGAAACGGATGGCGCCCATGGTTCCGCGAGGATCGAGAAAATCGACGGCGCGCGGCTGATCGAAGGTTTTGGCGCTAATGAAGTAGCTGTGATCGCCGGCTTTCAGGGTCTCGATCCGGCCACCGGGCGGATCACGACGCTCGGACGCGGCGGCTCCGACACCAGCGCCGTGGCGATCGCGGCGGCGATTCAGGCGGATCGTTGCGACATTTATACCGATGTCGACGGCGTCTACACCACCGACCCGCGGGTCGTGGCCAGGGCGCGCCGGCTCGACCGGATCGCCTTCGAGGAAATGCTGGAAATGGCTTCGCTGGGCGCCAAGGTGCTGCAAGTGCGTTCGGTCGAAGTCGCCATGGTGCATGGGGTCAAGACTTTCGTGCGTTCGTCCTTCGACGATCCGGCCAACCCTCAGCCTGGCACGCTGATTTGCGACGAGGAGGATATTTTGGAACAGCAGGTCGTGACCGGAATCGCCTTCTCGAAAGACGAAGCGCAGATCACCTTGCGCAAGGTCGCCGACAAGCCCGGCGTCGCGGCGGCGATTTTTCAGCCTCTGGCCGAGGCCAATATCAATGTGGACATGATCGTCCAGGTGGTCTCGGACGACGCCGCGACCACCGACATCACCTTTACCGTGCCGGCGGCGGAATTCGAGCGCGCCCGCGCAGCGCTGGAAAAGGCCAGGGCCGAGGTCGGCTTTTCCTCGATTCAGGCCTCGACCGACGTGGTGAAAGTTTCGGCGATTGGCGTCGGAATGCGCAGCCATGCCGGCGTGGCGGCGGCGGCCTTCCGCGCGTTGGCGCAGAAAGGCGTCAATATCCGCGCCATCACCACTTCGGAAATAAAATTTTCGGTGCTGATCGACGCCGCCTATACCGAACTGGCGGTGCGCACGCTTCATACGCTTTACGGCCTCGACAAGGCGTAACCGGACAGCCCTCGCGCCGCCCTGGTCGGACATTCGCGCAGCGCGACACAACCGGCTTGCCGGCATACATGTTCGCCATGTCCAACCTCGTGTTCCAGGCCCGGTTTTCAAGCCCGCGCTTGCGGTCCGGACATTGCATCCCTATAGGATCGTCAGGTGCGGTCGGCGAGCGAATCGTCAATTTTGCGATTGGCAGGCGCGGGTCTCGCGTCTGCCGGACAGGATAGGAAACATGCGCGGCGCCATGGGCGGACCCCGTCTGCTTCTGCGCCGGCTTCGCGAGGTCATGGCGGAGCCGGTGAGCGCGCAGGCGCGGCTGGACCGGATCGTCATCCATATCGCCGCCAACATGGTGGCGGAAGTCTGCTCGGTCTATGTTCTGCGTTCCGACGGCCAGCTTGAGCTTTACGCCACCGAAGGTCTGAACCGCGAGGCGGTCCATCTCACCACCTTGACCACCAGCGAAGGCCTGGTCGGCCTGATCGCCGAAAAAGCCGAGGCGCTGGCGCTCGCCGACGCCCAGGCCCATCCGTCCTTTTCCTATCGCCCGGAAACCGGCGAGGAAATCTACCAATCCTTCCTTGGCGTGCCGATCTTGCGCGGCGGCAATACGTTGGGCGTGCTGGTGGTGCAGAATCGCGCCCGGCGGACTTATTCCGAGGAGGAAGTAGAGGCGCTTCAGACCACGGCCATGCTGCTGGCCGAAATGATCGCCTCGGGCGAATTGCAATCGCTGGCCCAGCCCGGCCAGAGTCTGAGCCTGCAAAAACCGATGGCCCTGCGCGGCTCGCCGCTGAGCGAGGGCGTCGGCCTCGGCCATGTGGTGCTTCACGAGCCGCGCATCGTCATCAAGCAATTGGTCGCCGAAGACCCGGCGGCGGAAACCCGCCGGCTCGACCAGGCCATTGCGGCGATGCGCGAGCAGATCGACATGCTGATCGCGCGCGGCGACCGCTACGGGGCGGGCGAACATCGCGACGTGCTCGAAACCGTGCGCATGTTCGCCAACGATCGCGGCTGGCTGCGGCGCCTTCGCGAGGCGCTGGAGTCCGGCCTGACCGCCGAGGCGGCGGTGGAAAGGGTGCAGAACGACGCCCGCGCCAAATTGCAGCGCCAGACCGATCCCTATTTGCGCGAAAGGCTGCACGACCTCGATGATCTTGCCAATCGCCTGCTCCAGCAACTGACCGGCCAGGGCGCGGCCCATGGCGGGTCCTTGCCGGCGAACGCCGTTCTGGTGGCGCGCAACATGGGGCCGGCGGCGCTGCTCGAATATGACCGCGCCAACTTGCGTGGGCTGGTGCTCGAAGATGGCGGACCGACCAGCCATGTCGCGATCATCGCCCGGGCGCTGGGGATTCCGGCGATCGGCGAAGTGCAGAGCATCACCGATCTCGTCGAAACCGGCGATCCGATCATCGTCGATGGCGCCACCGGCGAGGTGCAGCTGCGGCCGCCGCCCGATGTCGAGGCGGCCTATGGCGAGAAGGCGCGGCTGCGGGCGCGCCGCCAGGAACAATACCACAAGCTGCGCGATGTGCCCGCCGTCACCCGCGACGGCGTGCGTGTCGGTCTGCACATGAACGCCGGGCTGCTGATCGACTGCCAGCATGTCGCCGAGGCCGGAGCGCAGAGCATCGGCCTGTTCCGCACCGAACTGCAATTCATGGTGGCGTCGAGCTTTCCGCGGCTGTCGGAGCAATATGCGCTCTACAAGAAGGTAATCGAGGTCTCCGATGGACGACCGGTGACTTTCCGCACCCTCGACATCGGGTCGGACAAGGTCCTGCCCTACATGGCCAAGATGGAAGAGGAAAACCCGGCCCTGGGCTGGCGCGCGATCCGGATCGGCCTCGACCGGCCGGGCCTGTTGCGGATGCAGCTACGCGCGATGCTGCGCGCCGGCGCCGGTCGGGAAATGCGCATCATGTTCCCGATGGTGGCGACGACGGCTGAGTTTTCGCAGGCCAAGGCGGTCTGCGAGCGCGAGATCGAATTCCTGCGCCGGCACGATTACGAATTGCCGACCGAACTCAAGCTCGGCGTGATGGTGGAGGTGCCGTCGCTGTTGTGGCAGCTCGACGAAATCTGCGGCCTCGCCGATTTCCTGTCGGTCGGCTCGAACGACCTGACGCAATATTTGTTCGCCGTCGATCGCGACAACAAAAGGGTGGCGGCGCGTTTCGACACTTTGTCGCCGCCCAATCTGCGCGCCCTCAAATCCATCGTCGATGTCGCAGCAAGGCATCGGACGCCGGTCACCTTGTGCGGTGAAATGGGCGGCAAGCCGCTGGAAGCCATTGCCCTGGCGGCGATCGGCTACAGGGGCTTGTCGATGGCGCCTTCGGCGATCGGTCCGGTCAAGGCGGCGATTCTCGCCACCGATCTCAAGGCGACGCGCGAATTCCTGACGCCGATGATCGACCGTCCCGACGATCTGGTTTCGGTGCGCCACGAATTGCGCTGCTTCGCCGAAAGATTTGGCGTTCCCTTGTAGCGGGCGGCCTTTTCGCGTGCTTTTCTCCCGTCTTTTCCCGCCCAGATTGTCGCCGGATTTTTCATCATGTTGCCGCCCGAAAAACTCGATCTCATCGCGCGCCGTCATGAGGAGATTGGCCATCGCCTGTCGGGGGCCGTCGAGGCCTCGGCGTTTTCGGCGCTGTCGCGCGAATTGTCGGAACTGGAGCCGGTGGTCGCGGCGATCGGGGCTTTTCGCGCCCTGAGCCGGGAAATTTCCGATCTGGAATCGCTGGCCTGCGATCCGGCTTCCGACGCCGAAATGCGGGGAATGGCGGAAGACGAATTGTCGCAGCGGCGGGCGCAACTGGCGGAGGCGGAAAAAAACCTGCGGCTGGCGCTGCTGCCGCGCGACGCCTCGGACGAGAAAAACGCCATTCTCGAAATTCGCGCCGGAACCGGCGGCGACGAGGCCGCGCTGTTTGCCGGCGATCTGTTCCGCATGTACCAGAAATACGCGGAAATGCGCGGGTGGACGATGGAGCTTCTCTCGCACAGCGAGGGAACGGCGGGCGGTTTCAAGGAAATCATTGCGCAGGTCAGCGGCAAGGGCGTTTTCGCCCGCCTCAAATTCGAGAGCGGGACGCATCGCGTGCAGCGTGTGCCCGCCACCGAGACCCAGGGGCGCATCCATACGTCCGCCGCCACCGTCGCGGTGCTGCCGGAAGCCACCGAGGTCGATATGGCGATCGCCGACGGCGACCTGCGCATCGACACGATGCGCGCCCAGGGCGCCGGCGGCCAGCATGTCAACAAGACCGAATCGGCGATCCGCATCACCCATATCCCGAGCGGTCTTGTGGTGATGATGCAGGAGGAGCGTTCGCAGCACCGCAACAAGGCCAAGGCGATGGACGTACTGCGCTCGCGCCTGTTCGATCTCGAACGCGGAAAACTCGACAACGCCCGCGCGGCGGACCGCCGCGCCCAGGTCGGGTCGGGCGACCGTTCCGAGCGCATTCGCACCTATAATTTTCCGCAGGGGCGCGTCAGCGACCACCGCATCAACCTGACCCTTTACAAGATCGACAAGGTGATGGAAGGCGAAGCCCTGGACGAAATCCTCGACCCGCTGATCGCCGATCATCAGGCGCGGCTGCTGGCCGATAATGAGGGGGGCGCATGAGACCCGATTTCGACCACCTCGCCGCTTCCTGGACGGTCTGGGCGCTGCTTTCGGCGGTTTTCGCCGCTCTGACCGCGATTTTCGCCAAGGTTGGCGTCGAGGGCGTCGATTCCGATTTTGCGACGTTCATTCGCACCCTGATCGTGGTCGCGGTCCTCGGCCTGCTGCTGAGCGCGACGGGGCGGCTCCAGCCAACGGCCCTGAGTCCGAAAACCCTGGCATTCCTGACGCTGTCCGGCCTCGCTACGGGCGCCTCGTGGCTGTGCTATTTCCGCGCCCTGAAACTCGGCGACGCGGCGCGCGTCGCGCCCATCGACAAGCTCAGCGTCGTTCTGGTCGCTGCATTCGGCGTGTTGTTTCTCGGCGAGCGGCTTTCCACGACCAATTGGCTGGGCGTCGCCCTGATCGGCTGCGGCGCCCTTCTCGTCGCTTTTCGGGGCTGAAAAAGCACAAGAAATCCGTTACATGTAGCTTTTATGGTAGACAGGATCGCGCGAGGCGGATCGACGCATTCATGATGCGTTCCAGCCGTCAATCCGAACGAGGCAAAAATGAACAAGATCATTCCGGTCATCATGTGCGGCGGCGCCGGCACGCGGGTCTGGCCCGCCTCGCGCGAGACCATGCCGAAACAATTCATTCCGCTGTTGGGCAAGCTCTCGACCTTTCAGGACACGCTGCTGCGGCTGGACCCTGAAACCTTCGACGCGCCGACCATCGTCACCAATCACGACTATCGCTTTCTGGTCAAGGAGCAGATGGAGGAGATCGGCGTCAAGGGCGAGATCGTGCTCGAACCCGAGCGCCGCGATTCCGCCGCCGCCGTGGCGGTCGCCTGCGAACTGGCCATGGCCCGGTCGAGCGACGCCGTGGTCGCGGTTTTCGCCGCCGATCACGCCGTGCGCAAGGTCGAGGCGTTCCGGAAACTCTGCCGCGAGGCGGCGAAGGCGGCGCAACAGGGCTACATCGTGACGCTCGGTATCCCGCCGACCGGGCCCGCCACTGGCTATGGCTATATCCGCCCCGGCGAAATCATCGCCGCCGAGGCCGGCGTCGCCAAGGTCGACGCCTTTGTCGAAAAGCCCGATCTCGCCACCGCCGAGAGCTATATCGCGCAAGGCTATTTGTGGAATTCCGGCAATTTCTTCTTCCGCGCCGACGTCATGCGCGAGGAATTGCGGGCTTTCGCGCCGCAAATCGCCGAAGCGGCGGCGCAGGCCTGCGCCAAAGCGACGACGGATCTCGGCTTTCTCGCGCTCGACAAGGCCTCGTTCGCGCGGGCGCCGAAAACCTCGATCGATTACGCGGTGATGGAGCGCACCTCCCATGCGGCGGTGATTCCCGCCGATATCGGCTGGTCCGATGTCGGCAACTGGCAGGCGGTGTGGGAATTGTCGGAGCGCGACGCCGACGGCAATTCGGTGCGCGGCCACGGCCTCATCCAGGAAGGCCACAACGTCCATGTGCGATCCGACGACATCTTGACCACGGTGCTGGGCGTCAGCGACGTGATCGTGGTGACCACCGACGACGCCGTGCTGGTGCTCGGCGCGCAGCATGGCGACAAGGTCAAGCAACTGGTCGATGAGCTGAAGCGCCGTAACCACAAGGAGGCGCGGGAGCATCGCCGCGTCTATCGGCCCTGGGGCTATTACCAGTCGATCGACAGTGGCGAACGCCATCAGGTCAAGCGCATCGTCGTCAAGCCGGGCCAGAAACTGTCGCTGCAAAAACACTATCATCGCGCCGAGCACTGGATCGTGGTGCGCGGCTCGGCGGAAGTGACGCGCAATGACGAGGTGGTGATGGTCCATGAAAACCAATCGATCTATCTGCCGATCGGCTCGGTTCATCGCCTGATCAATCCGGGCAAGATCGATCTCGAACTGATCGAGGTCCAGACCGGCTCCTATCTCGGCGAGGACGACATCGTGCGCATCGAGGACGTCTACGCCCGCGTCTGATTTTTCTGGCTTGATTTCCCGGCAGCCGGCCGCAACTTCGCGAGACGCTCATGTTCCCCAAACCCGTATCCATCCTGACGCCCAACACCTTCGACTATGAGCGCCTGCCGCTGGTCAAGCCGACCGGCTTTCGCGAATATGACGCGCGCTGGTTGTTCGGCGCCGAACTCAACCTGATGGGCGTGCAGGCGCTCGGCCTCGGCCTCGCCACGCTGCTGCATGAAATGGGCGTCAGGCCGCGGCTGGCGACCGGTCACGACTTCCGTTCCTATTCGGCCTCGATCAAGAATGCGCTGATTGTCGGCCTGATGGCGGGCGGCGTGGAGGTGGTGGACATCGGCCTCGCGCTGTCGCCCATGGCCTATTTCGCGCAATTCGCGCTGGATTGCCCGGCCGTCGCCATGGTCACCGCCTCGCATAACGACAATGGCTGGACCGGGGTGAAGATGGGGGCGCAGCGCCCCGTCACCTTCGGGCCGGACGAGATGGGCCGGCTGCGCGACATCGTGCTCGAAGGCCGCTACGCGAGCCGGCCGGGCGGTTCTTACGAATATGTCGAGGATTTCGCCAAAACCTATATCGACGATCTCGCCGGCCACACCAGATTGACCCGGAAGCTCAAGGTCGTCGCCGCCTGCGGCAATGGCACGGCGGGCGCCTTCGCCCCGGAACTGCTGGAGCGGCTCGGCTGCGAGGTGATCCCGCTCGACGTGACGCCCGATTACAATTTTCCGCGCTACAACCCCAATCCCGAAGACCTCGAAATGCTGCACGCCATGGCCGACAAGGTGCGCGAGACCGGCGCCGACGTCGGCCTCGGCTTCGACGGCGACGGCGACCGCTGCGGCGTGGTCGACAACAAGGGCGACGAGATTTTCGCCGACAAGATCGGGGTGATGCTGGCGCGCGACCTGTCGAAACGCTATCCCGGCGCGACCTTCGTGGTCGATGTCAAATCGACCGGCCTGTTTGCGTCGGATCCCGTGCTCAAGGCGCAGGGCGTCAAGGCCGACTACTGGAAGACCGGCCATTCCTACATCAAGCGCCGGGTCAACGATCTGAACGCCTTGGCCGGGTTCGAGAAATCCGGGCATTTCTTCTTCAACGCGCCGGTCGGGCGCGGCTATGACGACGGGCTGCTGACGGCGGTGCATATTCTGGAAATGCTCGACCGCAATCCGGGCCGGACCATGGCCGATCTCTATGCTGACCTGCCCAAGACCTGGGGTTCGCCTACGATGTCGCCGCATTGCGCCGACGAGACCAAATATGGCGTGGTGGACAAGGTGGTGGCGCGTTTTCAGGCGATGGAGGCGGCGGGCGAAAAAATCATCGGCCAGAAGATTTCCAGCCTCGTCACGGTCAATGGCGTGCGCGTCACCGTCGAGGACGGCACCTGGGGCCTGGTGCGCGCCTCGTCCAACAAGCCGGAACTGGTGGTGGTCGTCGAAAGCCCGGCGTCGGAAGCCAATCTCCACGCCATGTTCAAGGCGGTGGACGGGATCTTGCGCGAAAACAAGGAAGTCGGCGCCTATAACCAGACCATCTGACGACCGGCGCCGCCGTAACGAAGGACAGGCGACAGCCGCAAAAATTTGCTTATAGTCGCCGGGTTCTTCCGCAACCAGACCGCGCGCCCATGTCCAAAGTCCAGATGCCGATCTTGCAGGTCTACCGGCGCGTGCTCGGCGAACTGGCCCCCGAGCGCGGCCTCGCCATTGTCCTGGTTTTCGCCAATCTCGCACTGGCCATCGCGCAATTCGTCGAGCCGGTGCTGTTTGGCCGCATCATCGACCGGCTGACCAACGCCCAGGCGCAGCAGCGCAACCCGACCTGGCCCGAACTGACGCCGCTATTGGGCGCCTGGGTCGGCTTCGGGCTGTTTTCCATCGGCGCGGCGGTGCTGGTGGCGCTTTACGCCGACCGGCTGTCGCATCGGCGGCGTCTCGCGGTGATGGCCAATTTCTTCGATCACCTGCTCGAATTGCCGCTGAGCTTTCACGGCGCCACCCATTCGGGGCGGCTGCTCAAGGTGATGCTCGATGGCGCGAGCGGCATGTTCGGCCTGTGGCTGTCGTTTTTCCGCGAAAACTGCGCGTCGATGGTGGCGCTGTTCATTCTGCTGCCGCTGACCTTGTTCATCAACTGGCGGCTGGCGTCGGTGCTGGTGGTGCTGGTGATCTGTTTCGGCCTGCTCACGACCTTCGTGCTGCGCCGGACCGAGGGCCTGCAGGCGGAGGTGGAGCTTTTCAACGCCCGGTTGGCCGAGCGCGCCTCGGATGTGCTCGGCAATGTCCCGGTGATCCAGTCCTTCACCCGCATCGACAGCGAATCCCAAGGGCTGCGGCGGATCGTCGACCGGGTGCTGGCGGCGCAACTGCCGGTGCTGTCCTGGTGGGCGGTGGCGGCGGTGGCGACGCGCGCCTCGGCGACGCTGACGCTATTGTCGATCTTCGTCATCGGCGTCTGGCTGCATCTGCAATCGCTCGCCAGCATCGGCGAAATCGTCACCTTCATGAATTTCGCCACCATGCTGATCGGGCGGCTGGAGCAATTGGTCGGCTTCGTCAATTACCTGTTCTTGCAGGCGCCGAAAATGTCCGACTTCTTCGAGGTGATGGACACCGCGCCCAATGTCGCCGACCGGCCCAACGCCCGAGACCCCGGCCGGCTTGTCGGCGAAGTGGCGTTCGAACAGGTCACCTTCGCCTATGACGAGCGCCGCAAGGCGGTGGACGACGTCAGTTTCGTGGTCCAGCCCGGCGAGACCGTGGCGCTGGTCGGCTCGACCGGCTCGGGCAAATCGACGACGCTGAGCCTGCTGCATCGCGTGTTCGATCCGCAAGGCGGCGCGATCCGGATCGACGGCATCGACATTCGCGACATGAAGCTCGTCGCGCTGCGCCGCAATATCGGCGTGGTGTTTCAGGAGCCGATGCTGTTCGCCCGTTCGATCGAGGAGAATCTGCGCGTCGGCAAGCTCGACGCCACCGACGCCGAAATCGCTTTGGCGCTGGAGCGGGCGCAGGCGAGCGAATTCGTTGCGCGTCAGGTCGATGGCGTCAAGACGTTGGTCGGCGAAAGGGGAAGGTCGCTGTCGGGCGGCGAGCGCCAGCGCGTCTCCATCGCCCGCGCCTTGCTCAAGGACCCGCCGATCATGATTTTCGACGAGGCGACGTCGGCGCTCGACGCCGCGACCGAAAAGCAGTTGCAGGCGGCGCTGGAGGCCGCGACCAAGGGGCGCACGACCTTCGTCATCGCCCATCGTCTGGCGACGATCCGTAGCGCCAACAAGATTTTCGTGTTCGATCAGGGTAAAATTGTCGAAGGCGGATCGTTCGAGGAACTGGTGGCGCGCAACGGCAAGTTCGCCGCTCTGGCGCGGGCGCAATTCATGGCCGCGGAGGCGAAGTCGGAGGCGTGAGCGCGCTTTTCGGCGAAGAAGGTGAAAAGGCTCAAACCCTCATTTTCGGTGAAAATTTCCGGGTTTTGCGGTGTTCTTGTTATGTTTCACGTGAAACACCTGGCCCGGGAGGTGGGCCGAATTGGCCCGCAGGCTGCTGTTTATCCATCTTTTTCGCCAAATGGGCCGCGCTGGCGCCGTGACGGCGGCGGGCGCAGCGCAACCGGGGATTGTGGCGCGCGAGGGGTGAAAAAAACGCTCGGAAATTGGCGTCTTTTTGACGAAAACGCGCGCTTTTTCCACGAAAGTCGCTGGTTTTGCGCTGTTTTCCCGGTCATCTCACAACCCCCGCGCGCAGGCGGAGCAAACGGGTAAAGGTATTGGGAGGCATTTTCAACCCGTCATGTACGGACGGCCCCAAATCGGTGATAGGCCATTCACGCGATTGCTCCGGCAGACACCTGCTGGATTGGATATGGCGGAGAGCCGGATCGAGTCCGCCCGATCGAACGCTTCGGCCTGACGCGGCCTTTCGACAGGACGATCCCGCCAGAGTCCAACAGCGCAGGCAACACGCGTCCCACGGCCCAAAAGAGGACAAGAATTGAGTCTATTGGCGTCGCAGTCTATTGGTTTCGCAGCATTTTTCGCATGAGAACAGGCAAACACGAGAACAGGCAAATATGAAACATGTTGCGACTTTTGCCTCCTTCCTGCTCCTCGCCACGCCGGCTTTTTCGGGGGATTTCGACAAGTTCAGGCTTCCGGGCGTCGTGACCGATCTTCAGCGAGTCATCGATGGGCGACCCGATCCGAATTCCCTGTCGGCGACGCAGCCGCCCGAACATGGGATGACGCTTGAAGGTCAGGCCAACACGCCTCCGGGCCAAAGCCTGTCGCCGAAATTGAACCCGCCGGGACTTGAATTCAAGAAGTCTTTCTGAGCCGGCGCGAAGCCTCCTCCTTCCGGTTTGGCGTCGGCGCGCCGGCTCCGACGAAGGTGTGCGGGCTGTGATTGCCGTCACAGCGGCGCGAAGGCCGAAGGTGTTATCGATAAGGTGATGGCGTCGCCTTCCTGTCGCGAGGCCGGTTCAACCAGCGATCGAGGAGGCTGCAATGAGCGTCTGGAGCAAAATCGTCCAAGCCCTGTTGCGAGACGACGCCACCCCCAGCATCTATTTCAGTTTGGTTTCAAGGGAATATAATGCCGGCCCGCGAATGGGCGAAACGTCGCGTCAGGTCAGCCATGCCGAAGGTTTCAGGCCGATGCGCCGCTTCAGCAAGGCTTAGGCGTGAGCGCTTCGACCCGGGAGCGGGTCTGCCAATAGGCCCCGCCGCAGACAAACTCCGGATCATCGGGATCGGTTTGCGGAATGTCCTCGAACACCCGCCTTATGTTGGCGCCCGGCCGGCCCTGCCCGGCTCATTGTCC
This sequence comes from uncultured Rhodoblastus sp., assembly GCF_903903185.1. Lineage (GTDB taxonomy): Bacteria > Pseudomonadota > Alphaproteobacteria > Rhizobiales > Beijerinckiaceae > Rhodoblastus. The sequence goes on along the minus strand of NZ_CAIUXT010000219.1, from coordinate 17,224 downwards.
CGATCGACCCGTTCGAAACGCGCCATTGCGCCCGTGTTGGCCATGGAAGCGAATTGCAGCTCCGACAAGGCGCGGATCAGGTCAGCCCGGCGACGGACTGTAACGCGCCCGGGTTCAGAATCTCGATGCGGCCGTCGCGCGTCGCTACGATTCCTTGCTGCTGCATCTGTTTGAGCGAACGATTCACTTTTTCGCGGCTGGCGCCGATCATGGCGGCCAGATCGCTCTGACTGTCGCTGATCCGCAAGGTCGCGCCGCCCGGCGCCGCATTGCCGCGCTTTTTCGCCCGCGCCAGCAGCATCTTGGCCAGTCGCGAGGGGACGTCGAGAAAACCGAGGTCCAGCGTCCGTTCGTTGGCGTCGCGCAGGCGGGCGCAGACCATATGCAATATGTCCAGACAGACGCCGGGATGACGCTCGAGAAACGCCAACACGTCGCTGCGCTCCAGCGCCAGCAGCTCGCAGGCGGTCAGCGCCGTCGCGTCTGCCGATCGTTCCTCGCCGTCCAGCACCGACATTTCGCCCAATATGGCGCCGCGTTGCAGATCGGCGAGGATGATGACGCGCCCGTTCGGCTCCGGCAGGGAAATGCGGACCTCGCCGCTGAGAAGGACCATCATGCTCTGGCCGGGCGTCCGATAACGGAAAATGACCTGACCGGAGGTAAAATGCCGGCGAGACGAGCGTTTCAGCAGCTCGATGCGGGCCTCGTCGCTGAGCGTATGGAACACGGCGCATTGATCGAACAGATGCGCGTTGCTCGCCGCGTTTTGAACTTCGCTCATGCAATCCCCAACGCTCCCGGCCCGCCCGACGGCGTCCACCGCAGCTCCGATCGCGGCGCCGACGCTGTGATCGAGGTCACATAGGCGCGAGCGCCGTCAATGCTATCAAATCGATCACGGCGGGGGGCCTGGGTCAAGGGGTTGGCGCGGCGCCGGGCGGGAAAGCCGAACCACCCGGTGTAAACAAAAGCCCCTCGGGCTGTAATTCAAAGTTGGGCCGACTACTGTGTATTCCATACGATCTTCTGGAGAATAGCCTAACAAATGCATGAATAACAATAGACTTAAAAACAAAAGAATAGAGCATTTTCACGTCTAAATCAAACATGAAAATGCAATGAATAATAAAATCAAATAATTCGTAATAGCGAAATAAATTTCGTCGATAAGCGGTGCGCCTGGGGTGGCGCGCTTTACGGGGTCGCGTCGATCGAGGAGGTTCCGATGAAAAAGGCTAATGCTGTCCCGCGCAAACAGCCGAGGGATGACCATGTTCTGCTTAATGTCATCGTCATTCTTGTGATGATCCTTCTGACGGCATTCCTTGCCGAAACCTTTCCGGGCGGCGCATTTGACTCGGAAGCGCCGACGGGCTTGATGCAGGGCTGGGCGCCCAGGAGCCGATAGCGATGAGGTTGCATGGCGTTCGCGATCCGGCTTCGTCCGGAAGACAAGGGCGACGGATCGTACGGTTGCAAATGAAATGGGCGACGGCGCCGTGCGCCTGCTGCGAAATCCGTGCGGACTGGAACGGGCCCCTCTGGCCGAAAAACCCGGAAAGCTTCGACAAAGGACGTCGTCCCGGTCCTGACGCAGATTCCTGCTTTCGCCGCAGGATTTCCGAAAACAATTTCCGCTGACGACGGACCATGGGGACAAGGGCATGCGCCCCGTCCTCCACGTTCAACCGATGGCTGCCGCCCTGACTCGGCAGCGCTCCGAACTCGGGTTAACAACGCCGTCATGCCGCTGCTTGTCACGGGCAATCACGCCGGGCCGTGGCCTCATCGGCAACTCAAGTTGCATGAACCCTCTGGCGTCTTGGGGAAACATCGCGCGGCTCGTGGGCGCGGATGGCCGTGACAAGCACGGCCATGACGGCCCCGGGTTTCAAAATTCACCCGAATTCGGAGCCCTGCCTCACTCGGCGGCGACCTTGACGCCGCCCGGGTGGGTCAGCTTGTCGATCTTTTTAAGATGGGCCAGCGCCGCGCCTGCGCCGGTGGTCTTGGTCAGGAGATCGAGGGTCGCCTCGTCGTCGTCGCGCACCGGCGTCAGCGCCTGATCCATATAGCTTTTGGCGTTGGGATCGCGTTCGATGCGGCGCGCCACCCACAGAAGTTTCAAATTCAGGCTGACCGCCGCGCCGACCTTGTAGATCGATTCCGCGACGAAACGCGGCCAGAACAGCAAAGCGCTTTCGCACTTGAGGCCGGGCCGGCGCTCGGACGGATGTTTTAGCCGGAACACGCCATATTGGATCGGATGTACGCCTTCGAGGCTGACCGAGGTGGCGAAGGTGACCAGAACCCGGATCAGGCTGCCCATCCGCACGCCCGTCGCCGCGGCGCGGCGCAGCAGCGTTTCCATATGTTCCGGCGAATAATAGAGCGACCAGGCCTCGCGATAAATGCCTTCCCATTCCGCCTTGCTCATTTTCGGATGGGCGGTGCAGACATGCTCCAGATCGTATTTGTTGAGGTCGGGGTCCATCGGGACGCCCTTGCGCCACAGCGTCTGGTGGTCCTCGGAGCCGGGCAGCGGCGTCAGGTTGAAGAATTCGAGCCCGTCGAGCGGCAATTCGCGCTTGATGATCTCGATGTCGCGGCGGATCGTTTCCGCCGTGTCCGACGGAAAGCCGAAAATATAGCCCGCCAGCGTGATGATGCCCTGCGCCTTCCAGGCGAGCAGCATCTTGCGATATTCGGTGATCTTGTTCTGCCGCTTGTTGGCGGTGACGAGATTGTCGGGGTTGATGTTCTCCAGCCCGATGAACACGCGGGTGACCCCGGCGCGCTTGGATTTTTCGACGAAGCCGTCGATTTTGTGGCAGAGCGTGTCCACCTGGATCATCAGGCCGATCGGAATGCCGTCGCGTTCGCGCAGCAGAATCAGCCGGTCGAAAATCGATTCCCATTCCTTGTTGCGGGCGAAATTATCGTCGGTGATGAAAAATTTGGAGACGCCCTGCGCCCAGTTCAGGCGCACCAGTTTTTCGACGTCGTCCGCCGTGCGGTAGCGCGACTTGCGGCCCTGCACATTGATGATGGTGCAGAACGAGCATTGATACGGACAGCCGCGTCCCGCGTCGAAACTCGTGCTGTTGCCCCAGGCGCGGCCGAGATTGGCGATGGGCAGGAAGGGGACGGGCGCGCCCTCCATTCCCGGCAGGTCCTTCATGAAATTATAGACCGGCGCCATCTTGCCCGCCGCCGCATCGTGGAACACCCGGTCGAGCCGGCCTTCCTCGGCCTCGCCGGCGAACATGGCGACGCCCAGCTCGCGGCAGGCGGCCAGATCGACCGCGTCGTTATCGAGCATCGACAGGCATCCCGACACATGGAAGCCGCCAATCGCCACGGCGATCCCGGCCTCGCGCAGCGGGCGGGCGAGGTCGAGCGCGCGCGGATATTGGTTGGTCTGCACGCCGACAAGAGCGACAAGCCCGAAATTGCCATTGGCGCGGAAACGCCGGACGATGGATGCAATGTCGATGCGGGTGTTGGTCTCGTCCAGCGCCTCGATATCGATGGCGACATCGGGACCGAAAATCCGCCGTTCCGCGCAGTCCGCCGCAATGCCATAGAGCGCGGCCAGCGAATTCGACGGAATGATCGTGCGCCACCAGCGAATCACATAGCCGTCGTCATCGTAATGCGACGGCTTGATCATGAGGCACAGGAAGCGCTTTTTTGATGTCTGGGCGTGTTGCGACACTCAATTCTCCGGCTTTGTTAGCGGGCAACATAGCACATCGGACCGGTTCTGTCCGCCATTAGTTGAATCGCAAGGGTTGTTGCGGTCGCCCGGCAAGAATGGACGGGCAGGCGGAAGCGGCGGCGCCAAAAACTTTGGCGGTTCCGCGCCTGTCCGTTCACCCCGGATACATCTTGGCGATGCGGACCGCATCCGGCGCGTTCATTCGGGCTCCGCCGATCCGCGAGATCCGCCCCACCTGCCGGCCGACAGCAGTTCTTCCAGCTGTTGATAGCGAACGGGTTTGGTGATCACCCTGTCCATCCCCGCCGCCCTGAAAGCGGCGTGATCCTCCTCGGATACATTGGCCGTCAGGCCAATGATCGGAATGCGGCCTTGCGCGCCCGGCAGCGCTCTTATTTGGCGGGTGGCCGAGACTCCATCGAGTTCCGGCATCATGACGTCCATCAGCACCAGATCGTAAGGACGTTCGCGCACCGCCGAGACCGCTTCAAGTCCGTTGGCCACCAGATCGACGCGCACGCCCGCCTTTTCGAGCAGGGCCCTGATCACCAGCTGGTTGGTCTGATTATCCTCGGCAACCAGCACTCTGATTTTCGCCTTGCCGGCTTTTCGGGCCGACGACGCAATGATCCCGGTTCCAGTCTTTTCGGGGGGTGCGCGTTTTTTCTCCCCGCCGCCTAAAACCCGAACGAGCCCGTTGGCGGAAACAGGATTGGCCAGAATTGCATCGAACGATCCCTCCATTAAGACATGTTGGTCGAAATCCAGTTCGCCCGACGAGGCAAGGATCAGCCGAAGCCCGGCAAAATCATACCCTGCGCGGATCTCGCGGGCCAGGCTGTTTCCGTCAAAGTCGGGCAAATTCCGGTTGATGACGACAGCATCGAACGGAGCGCCATTCGATGTCGCCAGGCGCAGTCGCGCCAGGGTCTCCCGCGGATCGCTCAAGGCGACGACGGTCGCGCCTCTGTCCGAAACCTGCTGTGCGGCAATTTTTTGGTTTGCTTCGCAAGTGTCGACGATCAGAATCCGTCGGCCATCGAGCCTCATCGGCGATTCATCGACGCTTTCGAGGGGGGCCTTGGCCAGCTTGAACCGGCTGGTGAACCGGAATGTCGATCCCTGGCCCAGTCGGCTTTCGGCGCGGATGGTCCCGCCCATCCGCGTCACCAGCCTCCTGCTGATGGCCAGTCCCAATCCGGTGCCGCCGAAGCGTCGCGATATCGAGCTGTCGATCTGGCTGAACTCGCGAAACAGCAGCGGCAGCTTGTCGGAAGCGATGCCAATCCCGGTGTCGGTGATTGCAAATTCAAGCAATGCCTCGGCATCGCTTGAGGGAAGGCGCCGAACTTCTACCGAGACGGCGCCTTTTTCGGTAAATTTCACGGCGTTGCCCAGCAGATTGCTGAGAACTTGCCGCAATCGGCCCGGATCGCCGATCAGAACCGGCGGACATTGGTCGGACATATGTTTTGAAAGCTTGAGTCCTTTCGCCCGGGCGCGGGCGCCGATCAGGTCGAGAACGCTGAGCAAGACTGAATCCAGATCGAAAACAACTTCTTCAAACACGAATTGATTGGCCTCGAGTTTGCTGAAGTCGAGCAGATCGTTGATCAGCTGCAACAGATGGTCGCCGGCTTCATTCAGCGTCTCGACGTAGCGGCGGGAGCGATCGTCCAGATCCGCGTCGAGCAGCAGCCCGGCGAGACCGATCACGCCATTGAGCGGGGTGCGAAGTTCGTGGCTTATGATCGCCAGAAACTCGGCCTTGCTTCGATTGCCCGCCTCGGCGGCGTCGCGCGCCAGGATCAGTTCGGCCGCCAGTTTTTCCTGTTTGCGCACCTCCTCCCGCAGATGTTCGTTCGATTCGGTCAGTTCGGCTCGCGCTCCCCGCAGCCCCTCCCGCGCGCCGTCGATCCCCCGAGCCGCTTTTTTGACTTCGAATTGCATCTCGTTGAAGCTTTCAGCCATCGTTCCAAGTTCGTCCTGGGACCGCACGACGACGGGGAAGATATTGGCTTCCAGATGCGCGCCAGCCAGATCGCCTTTGGCGAGCGAATTCATGGCGCTGGAGAAATCGTGCAGCACGCCGGATGAAAGGCGCTGCGCCGCCGCGCTGATCTCGGCTGCGCTATGGGCGATCATGCCGGGCAAAACCACGCCGACCGTAATCGTCAGGATCGCGACGGCGACAAAAATATCCTCCAGCGCCGCGACCATGGCGGGCTGGCCGGCCGGTATGCTGTTCACCGCGATGAGATAGCCCCCCGCGTCGAGCACCAGGACCAGCAGCATCGCGCCGGTCAGCTTGAGATGGAGCGTCATTCTGACGGCGGGCAAACCGGCCCGCACCCGATCTTCCATCTTGCGCCATGCAAACAGGCCGGCGCCGGAATAGGCCATGGCAAGCCCAAACACCACGGTGGGAAGTCCGAACTGCTCAAAGCCCAGCACGGTCGAGGTCAGCCAGACCAGTGCGGCGGCGACGCCGAGTCCGATCGTGCCGCGCGGCGCGCGCCAGGGCCTCGCCTCGCCCGGAGCGTTGCGCCGCAGAAGCCACACCGCGATGTTGGGCAGGCAAATCCCGATCAAATAGGTAAAATTGGCGGCGGCGACCAGCCAGATCGGATCGCCCATCAACAGGAAAAGGATCGAAAAGGCAGCCGTCAGGATCGTGGCGGCCCAGGGCGCGTCGTTCTTCGACCGCAAGGCGAGGAAGCGAGGCAGCAAACCGTCGTCGCTCAACTGCGACAAGGTGCGCGCCGCGCCCGCAAGCGGCTGCATCGTGCCGTGAAACATGTTGAACATCATGAACCAGATCGCGGCCGACTTCGCCAAACCTCCGAAAAGCGGCTGGAAAGTCGGACCGAGCACCTGCCCGAGATCGCCGGTCAGCGGTTCCGCCCCAAGAACGCAAAACCACACGATCGGCAGGCCGACAAAGAATATCGCCGCCATGAAGGCCGCCGCCAGCACGGCGCGCGGAACATTGCGATTCTGATCGATCGTCTCGGCGACATGGCAGGTCGCCGCCTCGAAAGCCGGGGCCGCAAAGCCGACCAGGTAGAGCCCCGCCATCAGCGACGTGACGTCGCCGAACCAGCCCGGAAAAGGCGTGTCGAGATGGAATCGCCCCAGCGACGTCCAGTCGGCTCGCCCGGCGAGGACGGGCGCGATCATCGAAACGAAAGCCAGCGCGGCGGACACGGTTGCTATGGGGACGCTGACCCGGGTGACCCATTTGATGCCGGCGAGATTGACCGCCACGAACAAGGCGACCAGGAAACAGGCGATGGCTGGAACGGGCACGTCTGGCAGCGCCCATTGGTTGATCGCCGAAGCCGAAAACAACGCCGTCAGGCCGCAGGTCGGAACCCAGCCCCACCAGTAGCAAACCCCGGTAAGCGCCGAGAGAATGGCGCCGTAAGGCTCGAACGCCGCAGTGCACGCCGCAGCGATTCCACCCACCCGGTTCGGCGACATCAGGACAAGTTCGATCCAGCCGGGGGCGGCGGCGAAGCCCAGCAACAGCCCGACAGCCAAAAGGATGATCGAGGCGCTTCCCTGTCCGGGGATGTCGCCCTGGCCGCCAAACAGCGCCGCCATGAGGAACAGGCTCTGGTTGCTCCCGCCCATGGCGAGGGCCGCCGTTCCGACCCAGCCAATCGTGCGCGGATGGACGCGCGGCGCAGCCGTCCCCCGGCCTTCTTCAAACGACGGAACAACCTGCGCGCTCATTTTCGGCTTTGCCCGGTGGTGAAAGAGATAGCCATTCTACGTCAATGGTTTAGAGAATTTCACGCCCCCGTGTACAGGCATTGTTTCTGACACAGGTTTGGAGCGCCGCCGGTCGGTCCGCGGGTAGATAGCGGAACGGGCCAAAATTCTTCCAACGGCCGGCCTGTCGCTGCAAAGTTCGCTTGCGCCTCTCGAAGTCTGCTGTCTCGAGCATTGCGGTCTCGACGCCGGGGCTCGAAAACCGGGGTTTCATCCTTCTTCCGCCGGCTCCGGCGTCAGCCTGAGCAAGGTGATGCGGTTGCGCTGCTTGCGCAGCACCTCGAAGCGGAAACCGTGGAAACCGAATTTCTGGCCCTGTTCGGGAATGGCGCGGGCTTCATGGATCACGAGACCGGCGATTGTCGTGGCTTCCTCGTCCGGCAGGTCCCAGTCCATCACGCGGTTGAGATCGCGGATCGGCACCGAACCTTCGACGATCACCGCGCCGTCGGCCTGCCGGCGCACGCCGGTCAGCGCGAGATCGTGCTCGTCGCGGATGTCGCCGACGATTTCTTCCAATATGTCTTCGAGCGTCACCAGACCCTGCACGTCGCCATATTCGTCCACAACCAGCGCGAAATGGGTTTTGCGGCGGCGAAAGGCCTGCAATTGCTCTTCGAGCGTCGTGGTGTCCGGCACGAACCAGACTTCGAGCGTGATGATCTCCAGCTTGACTTTGTCGGCGTCGCCGCCGGCTTGCGCGAGGGCGCGCAGAAGGTCCTTGGCGTGCAGCACCCCGATGATGTTGTCGGCGTGTTCGCGCCACAGGGGCACGCGGGTATAGGGCGCGGCGACGACTTCCCGCACGATGTCCGCCACGGGCAGATCGGCGTCGAGGGTCAGCATCTTGGTGCGGTGGACCATGACGTCGGAGACGGTCAGCTCCTTGAGGTCGAGCAGGCCGCCGAACATGTCGCGGTCGGAGCGGGCGACGTCGCCTTCGCGGTGCATCAGATCGACCGCGCTTTTCAGCTCCTCCTGCGGCGTCAGCAGGCCATGGGCTTCGCCGAGCCGCACGCCGCAGACGCGCAGCGCGCCGCGCACCAGCATTTCGACGCCAAAAAGCAGCGGGCCGAACAGCGCGACGAAGAACGAAACGACCGGCGCGACCGCCAGCGATACGCGGTCGGGATAATTGATCGCCACGGTCTTCGGCAGGACTTCGGCGAACACCAGCAACAGGACGGTCATCAGGACGGTGGCGTAAAGCGCCCCGGTGTCGCCGAAAAACGCGACCAGCATGGTGGTCGAAAACGCCGAGGCGAAAATATTGAACAAGGTGTTGCCGAGCAGCATGGCGCCGATCAGCCGGTCGCGTCCGCCGAGCAGGCGGATGATGGTTTTCGCCCGCCCGTCGCCCTGTTTTTCGAGTGCGTGCATCCGCGCCTTCGACGCCGCCGTCAGCGCGGTTTCGGACCCGGAAAACAGCGCCGAAAACAGGATGCACAGGATCACGATCCCCGTCGCGACCCAGATATTGACCGGCAAGACGCCGCCGCCGCCGTGCATGGTTCAGGCCTCCGCGCGCAATTCATTGATGAGGAAGGCGCGCACCGCCTCAGGCTCGATGTTTTTGGCGATGAAACTTTTGCCGATGTCATGGGCGAGAATGAAGGTCAGCGCGCCGCGCTGGACTTTCTTGTCCTGCCCCATCGCCGCAACAATGTCCTCGGCGCTCGCGCTCCAGCCCGAAATCTCCAAAATACGCGTCTTCAGCCCGACAGCGCGCAAATGGTTTTCCACCCGCGCCGCCGCGCTTGAGCGGCAAAGCCCCTGCGCGGCGGAAAAACGAAAGGCGCAGGCCATGCCGATGGCGACGCCTTCGCCATGGACCAGCCGGGCGCCGTCGTAGCCGACGAGTTTTTCCAGCGCATGGCCAAAAGTATGGCCGAGATTGAGAAGAGCGCGGTCGCCCTGTTCGGTTTCGTCGCGCGCCACCACGGCGGCCTTGGATTCGCAAGAGACGGCGATGGCGTGATCGAGTTCGGGACCATGGGCGAACACCGCCGGCCAGTGGTTTTCGAGCCAGGCGAAAAAATCCGGCCGGTCGATCAGGCCATATTTGACGACTTCGGCATAGCCGGCGGCGAATTCGCGCGCGGGCAGCGTGGCGAGCGTCAAGGTGTCGGCCAGCACGAGCGAGGGCTGGTGAAAGGCGCCGACCAGATTCTTGCCGAGGCTCGAATTAATGCCGGTCTTGCCGCCGACGGAACTATCGACCTGCGACAGCAAGGTGGTGGGAATCTGCACAAACCCCATGCCGCGCCGAAGCGCCGAGGCGGCAAAGCCGGTGAGGTCGCCGATCACGCCGCCGCCCAGCGCAATGAGCAAATCGCCGCGCTCCATCCTTGCCGCCAGCGCCGCCTCGCAAAGTTCCTGGAAATGCGCGTAGTCCTTGGTCGCCTCGCCGGACGGCAGCACGAGATGGTCATGGCGCACGCCCGCCGCGTCAAGACTGGCCTGCAGCGGCGCGAGCCAGCGGTCCTTGACATGCGCGTCGGTGACGATGAAGGCGGCGGCGTCAGGCGCGAGTTGCGCCAGCTTTTCGCCGGCATGGGCGACGAGATCGGGACCGATCAGAATGTCATAGGCGCGGGCGCCCAGTTTGACGTTGACGCGGGTGGTGGCCGGGGGGAGCGCGGGCGCGGACATCGGGTGCGAAATTTCTCCTTGTTTGGCCAGATGGCCTTCGAGCGCATCGAGGATCTCCGCGATGATCGCCTCATGCGGCGCGTCGCGCGACAAAGTCGTCAGATCGGCTTGCGCGTAAACGCCATAGCGCTCATCCATCAGCCGGCGCATCACCGCTTCGGGATCGGCGTTTTGCAGCAGCGGCCGCGTCGGCCGCTTGCGGACGCGGCGCATCAGCACGTCGAAATCGGCCTTGAGCCAGATCGACACCGCGTGCCGGCGAATGAGACACTGTGTCTGCGGATGGAGGAAGGCGCCGCCGCCGGTGGCGATGATCCCCTCGCCCCCGCCGATGAGCCGCGCCAGAACCCGGCGCTCGCCGTCACGGAAATAGGCCTCGCCATGGCGGGCGAAGATTTCGCTGACGCTCAGGCGATGGGCGGCCTCGATTTCATGGTCGGAATCGACGAAGGGCAGGCCTAGCCGATGGGCGAGCCGCTTGCCGATGGCGGTCTTGCCCGAGCCCATCATGCCTACCAGCACGATCGGGCGCCCATTCAAAGCCTTGACGACCGCCCGCGCGCGGGCGTCGCGGGACGGCGGAGCGGCCGCCGGGTCGGACGCCCCTTGGGACGCCCCTTGGCTGTGAACGAAGGCTTGATCCGACATATCCCGCCTTTACTATCACGACGCGAGGGCTAACTTAAACCGACTTTCGCCGCAATCCGACCCGAAGAGCCCGAAAGAGCCCCAGAGAGCCTCATGCCCAGCCTGTTCCGCTTTCTGTTTCTTGTCGCTCTCGCCGCCGGCGTCGTCTTTGTCGGCATGGCGGCGCTTGTCGCCTTCGTCGAGCCGGCGCCGCGCGAAATCAGCCAGCCGGTCGCGCCGGCCACTCTGAACAAATGACCGCGCCGACCGGCTTGCCGAGCGCTTGCGCCCGTCGCACGGTCGCGGATTTTCTGGACATGCTGGCGGCGGAGCGGGGGGCGTCGAAGAACACGCTCGACGCCTATGGCCGCGATCTCGGCGATTATATCGCCGCTCTGGCGGCAAAGGGACGCGATCCCTTGACCGCGACGACGCAGGACATCCGCGACCATCTGGCAAGTCTGGCCGACGCGGCGCTCAAACCCTCCTCCACCGCCCGAAAACTCTCGGCGATCCGCCAATTGCATCGGTTTCTCGCAGCCGAGGAGCAGCGCGCCGACAATCCCGCCGTCCTGCTGGAGGGGCCGAGGCAGGGAAGGCGGCTGCCGAAAATCCTGTCGGTCGCGGAAGTGGACGCCCTTTTGCGAGTCGCCCGCGAAGGGCTGGACGATCCGGCCCGCCCGGCTGGCGAGCGGTTGCGGGCGCGCCGGGCCGCCTGCCTGCTGGAAGTGTTGTACGCCGCCGGCCTGCGCGTTTCCGAGCTGGTCTCGCTGCCCTTGTCGGCGGCGCGCATGGCCGAAAAAACCCTCGAACAGGGCGGCGGTTTTCTGGTCATCAAGGGCAAGGGCGGGCGCGAGCGCCTCGCGCCGCTGACCGGCCCGGCCTGCGAGGCGCTGAAAACCTACCGCCGCGTGCTGGTCGAGCTTCACCCGGCGCTTGCGGCGCAAAAATGGCTGTTTCCGTCGGACGCCGAAAGCGGCCACCTGACCCGGCAGGCCTTTGCGCGCGATCTCAAGGATCTGGCGGCTGCGGCGGGGATTTCGCGTTCGCGAGTCAGTCCGCACGTGCTGCGCCACGCCTTCGCCAGCCACCTGCTGCAAAACGGCGCCGACCTTCGCATCGTCCAGGAATTGCTCGGCCACGCGGATATTGCGACGACGCAAATTTACACCCACGTGCTGGATGAGCGCCTGAAAGCCATGGTCCGCGACCTGCATCCGATGAACGACGAGCAGTGAGGCGCGCCACTCCGGTTAATGCAGGCGCCCGACATATGTCGGGCGGGCCGCGCGCGCGTTGCAACCGCCGAGATCGGCGGATCGCGGACCTTCCATCTTGAACAACCCGATCAGGTCCAAGTTGCAAACCAACGCCCTTGCCGGTCGTGTAAAGCTTCGTGATCGCCATCCCGGGACCGGAATCGGGCTGCTCTTCATGACCGCGGCCGGAGCGCTCTTCGACAGAGTTTTCGCCGCACCGATCACCGCTTGCCTTCGGCCCCCCGCATCGCTTTGCAGGAAAACCGGGGAAACTTGTGCTTTTACGGTCGCTTCCGACAAATTCGCAGGCGAACCGCTGGTCGAACAGCCCGTCCGAACTCAACGTCGGCGCCTTCATGGGCCTTGGCGTCAGCGCCAACAGCCGACTTCCGGTCCGGCGATCTTGTGTCCGAGTCGAGTCGAAGTATGACGTCCGGCGGCGCCTGGATCTCGCCTTCCGAATACATCCCGATAGCGGCGCAAGTCGTTTCGAGTTCGTTCGTCCGACGGGATCGCATCTTGAAGCAGAGCGGCGACGGATCTGCGCACAATGCGAATCATTCGCAAATTGCAATATGCAAAACTCCAGTATCGCTTTGAATTTAAGGCAAAACGGCCTTTGAGAGCGGCACGCGGTTTGCTGCGTTTTGCACACGGCCATAGCGCCAATCGTTCAGCAAAGAGATCGAACACAGGGGCGGCATATCGCACGCGTGATGGCAAAAAATTCTTCCAATCCTGGTGGGGGCGCGATGAACCAATATCTGGTTCGAGATTGCGGGCGCTCGCCTTGGAAAAATTTTGGACTTTGCGGCTTGATTGCGGTCGTAACAGCGCTTCTGTCGCTTATGACGGCCCACGCGGCGACAATCCATTTGACGAAGATGACTCTCAATGGAGGCGCCGCGACAAGAGCGAACGATGTGAAATTTTTGGTCGATGACCAGTCCAAAGCGGCGAGCAGCGCCTTGATGGCGTCGATCCATGAGTCCGGCCAGCTTTCGTATCCGCTGGAAATCGCAATGACTGTTTACGGAAATCGCTCCATACTTTCTGATCGAGCATATTTCATCATGCAGGAATATTCGGCTGGAGCCGCCGACGAATGCAATCCCGTCTCCGACGACGGATGGACCGGAATTTATCAAATTGAAAATGCAGTCAGCTTCGGCTTGCAAAGCTATGTTGGCCCGGATGTTAATACGGATAATATGCCTATTATGGCTATGCAAAAAGGACAGCCTATTGACGATTTAGATGCGGGAAATCTATCTGTCAAAACTGAAAATAATAAATTTGAATACGCTAACAAAAACTTCTGCGATCCGGGACTCACTGAAGCGGCGGCGGCCGGCTTCTGCCCATGGTCACGCCCGTGGGCGGCGCTTGAGTGCAGCGCGCCGGATTTTGCTCCACGATGTGGCCCGGCGATGACCTCGCGCCGTGATGTCTGCGGGGAGGAGGAGACGGCTGACTTTTGCGAAACAAGGCTCGCTTGCGAATCGCCGTGTGAAGGACGCTTTGCTGAAGCGGCGGCGGCCGGCTTTTGCCCATGGACACGCGAGTGGGCGGCGGTTGAGTCCAACCAGACAGATTTCGCTCCACGATGTGGCCCTGCTATGACCTCGCGCCTCGATGTCTGCGGGGAGGAGGCGACGGCTGACCTTTGCGAATCAAGGCTCGCTTGCGAATCGCCATCTGAAGGGCGCTTCATTGAAGCGGCGGCGGACGGCTTTTGCCCATGGTCACGCGAGTGGGCGGCGCTTGAGTTCAGCACGCCGGATTTCGCTCCGCGATGTGGCCCGGCTATGACCTCGCGCCTCGAGGTCTGCGGGGAGGAGGCGACGGCTGACTTTTGCGAATCAAGGCTCGCTTGCGAATCGCTGTGTGAAGGGCGCTTTACTGAAGCGGCGGCGGCCGGCTTTTGCCCATGGTCGCGCGAGTGGGCGGCGCTTGAGTCCAACCAGACAGATTTCGCTCCGCGATGTGGCCGGGCAATGACCTCGCGCCTTGAGGTCTGCGGCGAGGCGGCGGCGGCTGACCTTTGCGAAACAAGGCTCGCTTGCGAATCGCCGTATGAAGGGCGCTTTACTGAAGCGGCGGCGGCCGGCTCTTGCCCATGGTCACGCCCGTGGGCGGCGCTTGAGTCCAACTCGACAGCAATCGACCAACGTATCGCAGCCTTGACTGCGGGCTCTCCCTGCCATCGCACCTGTGCAATCGTCTTCACGAGCCCCAACGTCGCGAGCGTCGATCACGCAAACAACGATCGCCCGGCGACGTCTACGCCTGGCAATAACCCAAATTCCGCAACGCTGCCATTGCTTGATTTCGGCTTCATCGACCTTGGATACCTCGGACCGAAAACGATTGCATTCGGCTCGAACGCATGGAACTGGGTCGAAACAGCGTCGAATTCAAAATCCTGCACGATGAACGCTGCAAAAGTCTACTCCCGGTTGGAGTTGCACTTCGATACGGCGTCCCCGGCGCCTGAACCGTCCACCTGGGCGCTGATGCTCCTCGGTCTCGTCGCCCTCGGCTGCGCCAGTCGAAGAGGCCGGGCTGTTCTTCGGGCGCACGACGTCAGCGCCGTCGGCGCCCAAGGCTTTGAGTTGGGCGATTGCCGGCGCAGGTAAACAAAGCCCCTTCGGGGCCAACGTTCTTCGCCGAACGGTTGAAAAAAGTCAGCCGTGAACCGAAAGCATGCAATCGGGCGATTTAAATGCGGTTATCCGCCAAGTCCAAATGATACGGGCGCAACGGCTCGGAAGTCAGGTCACCAACGCCGACATGCCGGTCCCCGGACTTGATCCCTGGATTTGTCACGCATATTCCACCGCAACCTCGCGGATGGAGGGAGCGAAACTCTATCCGCCGCCCGGTTCGGTCCTTTTCGGGCGCTCCAGCAAAAAAACCGCCTGTTCGCCGAACAGGTTCCAGGCCCACCAGGGCGCCTGCACGCGGATCTGGACGCCGTTGCGGTCCATCGCCATCGCCTTGACGATGCGCGCATCGATCAGTTCGACCAGATTGACGAAATCGCGGATCGAGCACAGGTGGATGTTCGGCGTCTCGTACCAGGCATGGGACAGGTTTTCGGTGACCGGCATCCGGCCGCGCACCGCCAGTTGCCAGCGGATGCGCCAATGGCCGAAATTGGGGAAGGAGACGATGGCGCGCTTGCCGATGCGCAGCATCTGCTCCAGCACCCGGCGCGGATGGCGCGTCGCCTGCAACGTCTGCGACAGAATGACATAATCGAAACCGTCGTCGGGATAATCGGCGAGATCGACATCGGCGTCGCCCTGCACCACCGAAAGGCCCTTGGCGACGCAATCATTGACGCCTTTTTGCGAGATTTCGACGCCGCGCGCGTCCACGCCCTTGTGTTCGGCCAGAACCTGCAGCAGCTCGCCGTCGCCGCAGCCGACATCGAGCACGCGCGAGCCGGCGGCGACCATCCCTGCGACCAGCAACAGGTCGATGCGCGTCGTCGCGGTTTGCGGAAGATCGACCGGGGAGGAGGTCACGATTTCGCGGCTTCCTTTTCGATCAATCCTCGGGCCTTGGCGGCGCCGTGGAGAAAGCCGCGCGTGGTGGCGATGAAATCCGGCTCATTGAGCAGAAAGGCGTCATGGCCCTTGTCGGTGTCGATCTCGACGAAGGACACCGAGGCGCCGCCGGCGTTGAGCGCATGGACGATGGCGCGCGATTCGGCGGGCGTATAGAGCCAGTCCGAATTGAAGGCGACGACGCAGAACCGCGTCCGCGAGCCCTTGAAGGCCCGCGCCAGCGAGCCGCCGTAATCCTGCGCCAGATCGAAATAGTCGCAGGCGCGGGTGACATAGAGATAGGAATTGGCGTCGAACCGGTCGACGAAGGTCGAGCCCTGGCGGCGCAGATAGTTTTCGACCTGGAAATCGGCGTCGAAGGAAAAGGTCGGCCCGGCGCGGTCCTGCAATTTGCGTCCGAATTTGCGTTGCAGCGCCTCTTCCGACAAATAGGTGATATGGGCGGCCATGCGCGCCACCGCGAGACCCTTGGCCGGCCGCACGCCCTGTTCGAGATAGCGCCCGCCGCGCCAGTCGGGATCGGCCATGATGGCTTGTCGGCCGACCTCGTGAAAGGCGATGTTTTGCGAGGAATGGCGCGGCGCCGTGGCGATCGGCATGGCGGAAAACACCCGCTCGGGGTAGAGCGCCGCCCAGTTGAGCACCTGCATGCCGCCCATCGAGCCGCCGGCGACGCAAAACAACGCATCGATGCCGAGCCGGTCGATCAGCATGGCCTGGGCGCGCACCATGTCGGCGATGGTGACCATCGGCAGATCGAGCGCATAGGCCTCGCCGGTGGCCGGATTATATGAGGCCGGGCCGGTGGAGCCCATGCAGCCGCCGATGACGTTTGAGCAGACGATGAAATATTTCTCTGTGTCGAACGGGCGGCCCGGTCCGACCAGAGCGGACCACCAGCCGGGCTTGCCGGTCAGGGGGTGGGCATTGGCGACATGCTGGTCGCCGGTCAGCGCGTGGCAGATCAGAATGGCGTTGGATTTTGCCGCGTTGAGTTCGCCATAGGTCTGGTAGGCGATGGTGAAGGGACTCAGAATTCCGCCCGCAGCCATGGTCAGCGGTTGGGTCGCGTCGAACGCGGCCACCTGGCTATGCGGTCGCACGGCCTCGTCGAGGCCGAGCAGGGAATCGGGGTTGTTTTCGGTCAAGAGCTCAACTTGTTCGATTTGCCGAACGGATCGTTTGTTATTTAGGAGCAGGGCTTTTGCCAAGTCAAGCAAGGCGGATCAAGTCAAGCAACGCAGTTCCGCGCGCCGGTTTTCCGGCGCAAGATTGGCGTCGATGGGACTTGGCGTTTATAGAAAGAGCATCGGAAATTTCCCGCCCGCGCCGCCCCGTCGCGAGCCAGAAGAGCGATTTACGCCATGAGCCAGATCTCCGCCCTCGAATCGCTCGCCGAACTGCGCGAAGAAATCGACCGGATCGACGGCGAAATGCATGATTTGCTTATGAAGCGAGGCGAGATCATCGCCCGGCTGATCGCGGTCAAGGCGCGCCAGGGCGGCGGTTCGGCCTTCCGTCCGGGTCGCGAGGCCGACATGATGCGGGTCATCGCCGCGCGCCATCATGGGCGCCTGCCGCTCGACACGGTCGAGAGCATCTGGCGGGTG
>NZ_CAIUXT010000218.1 GCF_903903185.1 uncultured Rhodoblastus sp. | reverse complement strand
CGGCCGGTATCTGCGTTTCGGAGCTTCAGCGCCGCGAGCACGTTGTATTCTCATGGCCCGCAGGGGCGGGACGCTGGGAGGGAGTGGTCGGACGAGGAGGTTACTTCCATGTCCAAGACCCACGCTGAGCAACAGGACCATCGGCAATCGCCTTGGAACAAGGGGCGTCTTGTCGGTCAGAAACGTCCCCTCAAGCCAAAGGAAGTCTGGAATATCCGGGCGCGGCTGCAAATCGAGGCAGGCAAACGCGACCTCGCGATGTTCAACCTGGCGATCGACAGCAAACTGCGGGGCTGCGACCTCGTCCGGTTGAAGATCGATGATTTGTGCGTTGGCGGACGACTGCGCGACCGGGCGACAATCATCCAGAAAAAGACCGGCAGGCCGGTCCAGTTCGAACTCACGGAGCAGACCCGGGCGTCGGTCGAGGACTGGCTGGCCATTCTGAAAATCCGCGATGGGCGCTTTCTTTTTCCAAGCCGGGTCCATGACCAACCTCACATCTCTACGCGCCAATATGCTCGCATCGTTCATGGTTGGGTAAAAAGCGCCGGCCTAGACGACTCCGCCTATGGCACGCATTCGATGCGGCGAACGAAGGCCGCGCAGATCTACAAAAAGACAGGAAATCTCAGGGCGGTCCAGCTTTTGCTCGGACACACGAAGTTGGAAAGCACCGTTCGCTATCTCGGCATTGAGGTGGATGACGCGCTTAGCATTTCCGAGCAAGTAGAACTGTGACGTATTGGTTGCGGCGCCGCCATACGGCGGCCGCCGCAACTTGATCGAGGCGCGAAATCCGGCTGCTTTCTTAATGACAGCGGTCTTCGAACGCCTTGCAGGACCGGGGAGTTTTGACCCGAAGCAGCCTGTCGACAATGTCACCATCTGCGTCAAGGAACCGTTGGATATCAGACCTCCCGGCGAGATGGCAACGGTGTCCGGTCGTTCGACGTTACGGATTTTACGTGAGCTTTATCCTTTGCGGCTTTGATAACTCGACAGAAGCAGAAACCGTCTGTTCCCTGATTGTCGCGACCCGACAAGGATCGCGCAGAAGCTGACGGACATGAAGACGTGCGCCCTTGTTTCGCCGCAAAGCGCTCGCTAAGATTTCTTATGGCCTACCGACTGCGATTCCCCGCCCTGTCATGGCATAGACGCGCGAGCATCCTGCTCGTTGCGTTTTTCATTGCCTTGACCGGAATTGCGCATGGCCTGGGCGAATGCGCGCCGGCGCAGGCCCGCGACTTCGTCGCGTCCGTCCAGGCGACGCCACCGGGAGACGTGAAGCCGGATGAGGGCGCGGATCCGCTCGGCGCCCATATGCATGGTGAGCACCATCAAGGCGCGCTTTGCGAAATAGGCTTGGGAACATTCGAGCGCGCCAGTAGCGCGATCCGTTTCGCCTTGCCGTCGATGCGCTTCGCCTCGCGCGGCGTCTCGCCCCCGCAAAAACCCCCGCGCGCCTGAAACAGCCCAGCACCTGAGCCCTGGCGCATCCTGCCGATGCGTTCATTGCAACCGCTGTCGTTTCGGGCGCTTTTGCGCGCCGATCGCCGTCCATACGGGATGATTCCGTGCGCGCCTTTTTTTCCGGCTGGCTCTGCTGGCCTTTACCCTGTCTTGTCTTTCCGCCCCATTCGCCGCTTGCGCTTTCCCCGCCGAAAAGCAGGAGGCGCAAGGCGATCATGACCAAACCGCCGATCACGACGAACTGACCCTGTCGCCCGCTCAGATCGACCATGCCCGCGTGACGCTACTGACCGCCGGCGCGGGCGCCATCGCCGAGCAGATCACGGCTTCCGGCTTGGTCACCGCCGACCAGGACCGCATCGCGCGTGTCCCCGCCAAGGTGATGGGGGCCGTCGCCGAAATGCGTAAAAGGCTCGGCGACGAGGTGACCAAGGGCGAGATCGTCGCCGTGCTCGACAGCCGCGAAACCGCTGACGCGCAGAGCGAATTGCTCGCCGCGCTGGTCCATTACGAATTGCAGAAAACCCTGTTCGAGCGGACTCAGACGCTCTGGACGAAAAAGATCACGACCGAGCAGGCCTTTCTGCAGGCCCGCTCGACGGCGGCGGCGGCCGAATTGCGCGTCAATCTGGCGCGGCAGAAACTGGCGGCGCTCGGCGTCAGCCCGCTGGAAATCGCCGCGCTCCAGCCCAATGGATCCGCGGGCGAACTGGGCCGCTACCCGATCCGCGCGCCCATCGCCGGGCGGGTGATCGAGCGCAAGGTCGATCTCGGCGCCTCGGTTGGCGGCAATAATGATCCGTCCGAACTCTACACCATCGCCGATCTCGGCCATGTCTGGGTCGAACTGTCGATTCCGTCCTCGGATCTCGGACGGATCCGCGAAGGCCAGAAGGTGACCGTGCGCGGCGCCGATGATCTCGAACTGGCCGGGCGGATCATTTTCATCTCGCCTTTGCTCAATCCGGACACGCGCACGGCGCGGGTGCTCGCCGCCTTCGACAATCCCGATCTGGCTTTGCGGCCCGGCGCCCTTGTCAGCGCGGTCATCGCGCTCAAGGAAATCCCCGTCGCAGTGCGCGCGCCGCGCTCGGCCTTCCAGACGGTCGAGGGCAAGACCAGCGTTTTTGTTCGCACTGGCAAGGGATTCGCCGTGCGTCCGGTGACCTTGGGCCACGCCGACGGCGAGACCGTCGAGATCGTCGCCGGGCTGGCGGCCGGCGAGCAGATCGCCGTGACCAACACCTTCATTCTTAAGGCGGAAATCGGCAAGTCCGAAGCCGCCCACGACCATTGAGGCGGCCATGATCGCGCGCATTCTCGAATTTTCGGTACGTCATCGCTGGGCGGTGGTGTTCCTCAGCCTCGCGGCGGCGGCTTTCGGCGTTTTTGCCTTGCAGAAACTGCCGATCGACGCCGTGCCCGACATCACCAACAATCAGGTGCAGATCAACACCGTCGCGCCGTGGCTGTCGCCGCAGGACATTGAAAAGCAGGTCACGTTCCCGATCGAAACGGCGCTGGCGGGGACGGCTGGGCTCGACCATACGCGCTCGCTGTCGCGCAACGGCTTTTCCCAGGTCACGGCGGTGTTTTCCGACGCGACCGATATTTATTTCGCGCGTCAGCAGATCGGCGAAAGGCTGCGCGAAGCCAGGGCCGATCTGCCGCCGGGCGTCGAACCGCGCATGGGGCCGATCTCCACCGGCCTTGGCGAAATCTATATGTGGACGCTGTCCTTCGGGCCGAAGCCGGAGAAGCTCGAGGCCAATCCGCCGGCCGGCTGGCAGATGGACGGCTCCTATCTGACGCCGGAAGGTCAGAGCCTGCGCACCGAACTGGAGCAGGCCACCTATCTTCGGACGGTGCAGAACTGGATCGTGCGTCCGCAGATCAAGACCGTGCGCGGCATCGCCGGCGTCGATTCCATTGGCGGCTACGTGAAGCTCTATCTGGTCCAGCCCGATCCGCACCGGATGATCGCGGCGGGCGTATCCTTCGCGGATCTCGCAGCCGCGCTGGAGGCCAATAATTCCAATCGCGGCGCCGGATTCATCGAGCGCAATGGCGAGGCCTATGTGGTGCGCGCGGTGGGCCGGCTGGAATCGCTGGCCGATGTCGAAAACGTCGTGATCGAGGCGCGCGGCGGCGCCCCCATTCGCGTCAGGGACGTGGCGACGGTCGCGACCGGCGCCGAACTGCGCATGGGCAGCGCCAGCGCCAACGGACAGGAAGTGGTGGTCGGCACGGCGCTGATGCGGATCGGCGGCAACAGCCGCACGGCGGCCAGCGCGGTCGAAGCCAAGATCCACGATATCGGGACCAACCTGCCGCCCGACATCCGGCTCGAAACTGTGCTCGACCGCACGCAGCTGGTCGACGCCACCGTGCATACCGTGGCGAAAAACCTCGCCGAAGGCGCGCTTCTGGTGATCGCCGTGCTGTTCCTGATGCTCGGCAATCTGCGCGCGGCGCTCATCAGCGCTCTGGTCATTCCCTTCGCCATGCTGATGACCTTCGCCGGCATGGTCGAGACGGGGGTCAGCGCCAATCTGATGAGCCTTGGCGCGCTCGACTTCGGCCTGATCGTCGATGGCGCGGTGATCATTACCGAGAACGCCCTGCGGCGCCTCGCGGAGCGCCGCCACGCTCTGGGCCGCAACTTGCACGAGGCCGAACGGCTCAGCGCCGTCATTGGCGCGGCGCAGGAAATGATAAGGCCCTCGGTGTTCGGCCAGGCGATCATCGTGCTGGTCTATGTGCCGCTGCTGACCTTCACCGGGGTCGAGGGCAAGATGTTCCATCCGATGGCGCTGACCGTGATCATGGCGCTACTCTCCGCTTTCGTGCTGTCGCTGACGCTGGTTCCGGCGCTGATCGCCATCGCCATTCCGGCCCCGGCTTCGGAGGAGGACAATTGGCTCGTGCGCGGCCTGCGCCGCGCCTATGAGCCGGCGCTGGCGCTGGCCGCGCGTTTCCCCGCGCGCATGGTCGCCGGCGCCGCCGTGCTGTTTCTGGTCGCGCTGGTTCTGTTCGGCCGGCTGGGGCAGGAATTCATCCCCACCCTGGATGAAAAGAACATCGCGCTCAACGCCATGCGCATTCCCAGCGCCTCGCTGACCCAGTCGCAGGCCATGCAGGCGCAGGTGGAGAAAACCATCGCCGCCTTTCCGCAGGTCAAGCTGGTCTACTCCAAGACCGGCACTGCGGAAGTGGCTTCCGATCCCATGCCGGTCAACGCCTCCGACACATTCATCATTCTCAAACCGAAGGCGCAATGGCCGGACCCGTCGATCGGCAAGGAGCAACTGCAGGACGAAATCGCCGAGGCCTTGGCGGCGCTGCCCGGCAACGCCTATGAATTCTCGCAGCCGATTCAGTTGCGCTTCAACGAATTGCTCGCCGGCGTGCGCGGCGATATTTCCATCAAGGTGTTCGGCGACGAATTCGAACCCATGCTGCGCGTCGCCAACCAGATCGCCGGGATCGTCCGCGGCGCCGAGGGCGCGCAGGACGTCAAGGTCGAGCAGACCGACGGCCTACCCTTCCTCGAAATCTCCATCGACAAGGAGGCGACGGCGCGTTTCGGCCTGTCGGTCGCCAAGGTGCAGGACGTGATCGGCGCCGCGATCGGCGGCCGCGAGGCCGGCTACGTCTATGAAGGCGACCGCCGTTTCGCCATCATGGTGCGGCTGGCGGAGCCCCTGCGTTCCGATGTCGAGGCGCAGAAAAACCTGCCTGTGCCGCTGCCCGGCGCCCGCGCGCCCAGCGTGCTGATGAAACAGATCGCCCGTTTCGAGGAGCGCGAGGGGCCGAACCAGATCTCGCGCGAGAACGGCAAGCGGCGCGTCGTCGTCACCGCCAATGTGCGCGGACGCGATGTCGCCTCGGTGGTCAACGAGATCCAGCGGAAAGTTCGCGCCGATGTCCGCACGCCGCCTGGCTATTGGCTCCAATGGGGCGGGCAATATGAGAATCTGGCCGCCGCGCGCGACCGTCTGCTGGTGGTGGTTCCCGCCTGTTTCGCTATGATCCTGTTCCTGCTTTACGCGGCGCTGGGGCGGGTGCGCGATGCTTTGCTGGTGTTCAGCGCCGTGCCGCTGGCGCTCACCGGCGGCATTGTCGCGCTGTGGCTCGTCGGCCTGCCATTTTCGGTTTCGGCGGCGGTCGGCTTCATCGCCCTGTCGGGCATCGCCGTGCTCAACGGTCTGGTGCTGCGCACCTATGTCAAGCAGTTGCAGGCCGATGGCCTGTTGCTGACGGAGGCGGTGCGCGTCGGCGCGCTGACCCGTCTGCGACCGGTGGCGATGACGGCGCTGGTCGCGGCGCTGGGTTTCGTGCCGATGGCGCTGGCGACCGGCACGGGCGCGGAAGTGCAGAAGCCATTGGCCATTGTCGTCATCGGCGGGCTGATCAGCGCGACGCTCTTGACGCTGCTGGTGCTGCCGGCGCTTTACCTGTTGTTCGGCGGCGCGGCGGAGAAAATGTCGGTGGGAGGCGAACGCGCATGAAATCGTCATGGCTCTATCGTCCCGCGTGGATCAGTTAGTCGCTGGCCCTGACCTTTACCTTTCTCCTTTTCTGGAACATGGAGGCGCGGGCCGCGCGCCCAGCGATGGAAACGCCCCCGCTTGGCGTCGACTATCGGTTCAATGACGAGAAAGTTCTGTTCGATACAAGTCTGAGCGAATTGACGGCGTTTGCCCGCGCCCCAAACGCGACGAGCATCTGCCCTTGCTGGCCATTTATACATCGACGGTCGAATATAAGGCCGACATTGTGGTCCATGCGCGGGAAGTCGCCCCCGAGCTTTATTGCGCGCGGCTGGGACCCTTGTGCGTGGCTGTTCATATCCATCAGTGCAACATTCATGTAGCACGGGAGATCGGCGAGCGCGGCTGCCTGGTGGCGGCGGCGATCCAACATGCGGCACCCATGCCGGCAATGAGCGGCGCGCCTATGCCCGGGTCGAAGACCGCCTGCGGGAGGTTCTGCGGCCTCTCGCGGCGACGAGCGGGATTCCCCGCGCCCGAACTGCCCTCGAGGCGAAAGCCCTGCTCACCAGCCTGCTCGGCGCGCGCACCGACGAGGCCATGAAGGACGCCGAGAAATTCAAGGCGGAAGCCAACCAGGAAACCGATTCGATACTTTCTTTCGCCCGCCTTCGCGGCGCCTGCCCGGATTCGATCTGACGGCGCCCAAAAAGGTCAGCTGCCACATTGTTCGTCGCCGACCGTTTCCAGCCAGAAGGCAAATTTCTCACCAAGGCTGCGCTGAATGGCGGGATGGGTCATGGCCCTGGCGGGCGAGGCGCGCGCCAGGGCCGCAACTTTTACGACGCTGCCTGCCTGTGAGCGCGTGCGCGCGAAACGTTACGTAAGTAGCTGTCAATCCGGCGGATCGGGGCTAAACAATTAGGGAGGCCCCCGGCTCCGCAGGGGTGGTGGTAGTAGTTTGACGTTTCCGGGGGTTCCCACTCCGAGTCGATATCGCATGAGGATGGGTCAAAAATCGTGGTGTCGCCAGTTGGCAAACCTTGGTTTTGAACTCAGCATGGTTGTCGGAGCGGGAAGGAAGACCAATTTGATTTCGAGCCAACCGTTTCCAATATTTCTTCCGGAATTGGCCGTTCGAGGTGCGCATACAATCGAGAAAGTTCAGGCCGCGCGAGCCGCCTTTCCAGCCGCTTTGGGCGGCTCAAATCATAAAGCCTCCGTCTCTGCCGGAGAATAATTGCTCACCGACCTTGTGATCTTTGGCCTCAAGCCCATGAAAGTCAGCTTTGATCAGGGTCAAAAAAATATTCGTTGCACTCGGCAATATCTGAAGCTGGCGCCGAGCGGGCGGTCACGATCGTTTGCGAAAGGCTGCAATCTGCTTTTCGGAGCCTCAAGGTTTTTGGATGCTGTATTGGTTTTTTCAACGCTCCCGGCCGCTGGCCGGGCCAGATCGCCGGCAGGCGCCGGCTCCGACGTCGGCCTGATCGTTGTTCCGCAAGCCCGCGCCGGGGCCTGTCGCGAGTTGACCCATTCGATAGGCAAAGCTAGAAATTTCGACCGAAAATCAATTCCCTGAACAAGGCAGAGCGCCGCCCCCCCTGGATCGCGCCGAAAAAAGAAGCGAAGATGAAATTCACGATCCCGGTGTTTCGCGCGGCGACCATCCTTGTCGCGCTGGCCTTGGCTTCGGCGGCGCCTGCGGCCGAAACCCGCCTGCTCAACGTGTCCTACGATCCGACCCGCGAGCTCTACACGCTCT
>NZ_CAIUXT010000217.1 GCF_903903185.1 uncultured Rhodoblastus sp. | reverse complement strand
TGCGACAGCGCCCAAAGCCTGTCGCCGCTCGCGCCTCGGTCAACGCGCCTTTGCGCGCACAAGGCGCGACCGGGAAACAAACCTGCAAGCCGCAGAGGCGCGGAAAAATTCATCGCGCTCCATCCACAATTCGTTTGGCGCCGGCGATGACATCGGCCAGTCCGGGCGTCACCGGCAGGCCGAACAGATTTTCCGGCGCGCGCCAAAGGATTTCCCCCGCCTCGGGGCCCGCCCGCCCCTCGCCGTCAAGCCAGATGCCGGCAAAGGACAGGATGACATAATGGCGCTCGACGCGACCGCAATCGTCGCGGACGATATGTTGTACCGGCTGGTTGAAGCCGACCATGCGCGCCAATATCCCGGTTTCCTCGCGCAATTCGCGCAAGGCCGCCGATTCGAGCGTCTCGCCGGTCTCTACCAGTCCGCCCGGCAAGGTGAACAGATCGGCGTGAGGCGGCGCGGTGCGGCTCGCCAGCAGCACTTCGCCACGGCGAAACACCGCGATGCTGACCGCCACAGCCGGCTGGGCCGGATAATGGCGGCGCGAATCGCTTGAGCAAAAGCCGATGGACGGCCTCAAGGATAAAGTTGCTCGCAAAGCCAGTCCCCTTCCGGCGCAAGACGCGAGAATCGACGCCTTTCATGCAGGCGGAACGGCTTGTCGGTCCAGAATTCGATCTCGGTGGGACAGATGCGATAGCCGCCCCAGTAATTCGGGCGGGGAACCTCGCCGAATTTGAATTTCGCCGCATAAAGGATGACGGCCCGTTCGAGCGCGAAACGGCTTTCCAGCGGACGCGACTGCTGGCTGGCCCAGGCCCCGATGCGGCTGTCGCGATGCCGGCTGGCGAAATAGGCGTCGGATTCCGCCTCGGAAACCTCCTCGACCGGCCCGCGAAAACGGAAAGCCCGGCGCAGGCTCTTCCAGTGCAGCACGCCGGCCGCCTGGCTCTGCCCGGCCAGTTCGCAACCCTTGACGCTTTCCTTGTTGGTGTAGAACACGAAGCCGCGGTCGTCGAAGCCCTTCAGCAGCACCATGCGCGCATTGGGCAGGCCTGTTTCGTCGACCGTAGCGAGGCACATGGCATTGGGATCGTTGATTTCGTTCGCTTCCGCCTCGTTCAGCCATTGCCCGAACAAGGCAAATGGCGCCGTCGCCGGCTCGCGGTTACCGCCCGTTAATGCGTTCATTGGATGATGACTCCTGATTTCATTCCGTCGGATCGCGCCCGCCTTGACCCTTTCCTCTCCCACGCCTCATAGTGAACCGACCCGGCGCGGGCTGCAAATCCCTTCGCGACTGAAAGATCTGGCGGTTTGCGCGGCGCTCTGCCAGGCGCTCGCCGCCTGCGCGGTGGGCGGTCCGCCGGCGCCGGGCGATTTCGAGGCCACCGGCTCGATCGCGCCCGTCGCGGCGAAGATAGCGCCGGGGCTGCCCGCCGCGCTCGACGACGAGGACCGCCGCCGCGCGCTCGGCGCGCTCGCCATTGCGCTCGATCCGCAGGGCAATGGCGCCACGGTCCATTGGGACAATCCGGTCAGCAAGGCGCGCGGATCGGTCACCCCGGCGGGCTTCGCCTATCCCGCCAACGATCTGATCTGCCGCGATTTCAATGCGCAATTCACCACCGCCGCCGGGCCGGAGACGGCGCGCGGCGCCGCCTGCCGCGACAAGAACGCGCAATGGACGCTCGCCGAATTGCGCGCCACCCGATAGCATCGGCTGCGCGAGGCGCATTGCTTCCCCTTGCGCCGGGGCGCGATGTCGCCCAAATAAAGGACGAGACAAACGCCGGCGCCGCCGAGGGCCGACGCACATTGGGCTTATTGGAAGCATGCGCGATCCCTATCAAATTCTCGGCGTCGCCAGGGACGCCTCCCATGGCGATGTGAAAAAAGCCTTTCGCAAACTCGCCAAACAGCACCATCCGGACCAGCATCCGAATGATTCCAAGGCGAAGGACCGATTCGCCGAACTCAATGGAGCCTACGAGATTCTCGGCGACGAGAAGAAGCGGGCCCAGTTCGATCGCGGCGAGATCGACGCCGAAGGCAAGCCGCGCCATCCGGGCTTCGACGGCTTCGGCAGAGGCGGAGGCCCTGGCGCCGGCCCCGGCGGATTTCGGCGCGGTCCCGGCGGCGCGGAGCATTTCAACTTTGGCGGGGGCGGCGCGGGTTTCGACGCCGCCGACCTGTTCTCCGACCTGTTCGCGGGCGCGCGCGGACCGCGCGGCGGAGGACGGCAGACGCGCGAACCGGGCGCCGACATCGCGCTCGAAACCCAGGTTTCTCTGGAGACCGCCCTTAATGGCGGCAATGCGCGGGTGCTGATGCCCAATGGCCGCACGCTGGAAGTCGCCATCCCCGCCGGCATCGAAGAGGGAAAGCAGATTCGCCTTCGCGGCCAGGGCCAGCCGAGCCCGACCGGCGGTCCCGCCGGCGACGCCATGGTGACCGTGCGTTTCGAAAAGCACGGGGTGTTCCGCATCGAGGGACGCGACCTGCGCCTCGACCTGCCGATCGCGCTTTACGAGGCGGTGCTTGGCGCAAAGGTCGAATCGCCGACGCTGGGCGGCAAGGTGGAGCTGAATCTGCCGCCGCATAGCAATTCCGGACGAACCTTGAGATTGCGCGGAAAAGGCCTGCCGGCGGTCGGCGACAAGCCGGCGGGAGATCTGCTCGTCACCTTGCGGATCGCGCTGCCGGAAGGCGAGGATGCCGATCTCGAGGAATTGATGCGACGCTGGCGCGCCGACAAACCCTATGATCCAAGATCCGATCTGAAGAAATAACCGCCCAATACAAGAGCCCTTCGGCGCCGCGGACAAGGTGGGAGCCCCGATCCGCATGGCCGGATCGGGGCACGAAAGCGTGTTCCGCAAGTTCGTTTCATCGCCCTTACGGACAGGTGTCCCAGAAACCGGAACGCCGCGACGCATCGGTGTAATACCAGCACAGGCCCGGCGCCGGCGGCCGCGTGGTAGCGTAGGCGGCGGCGCCCGCGGCGGCGACGAAGCCAATGGCGGCGCCGGCGGCGATCGCGCCGCCCGGCGCCCAGCGATAACCGCGCCCCCAGGCGCCGCGTCCGCCGACCACCACGGTATTATGGCCGCCGCGATAACCGCCGCGATAGGCGCCTGGCCGCGCGCCGCGATAACCGCCCGGCCGCGCGCCGTGGTAACCGCCGCGCGGGCCGCCGACATGACCGCCGCGCGCGACGTGACCGCCGTGACCGCCCCGCACGACAACCAGGGGCAGGGTCGGCGAAAATTCGCTCCGGGTCAGATTTGCCGAGATCGGCGCCGCTGCGACGGCGTCGGCGAGGATGAGAGCCGCTGCGGCGGCGACAAGCCAGCGCCAGTTTTTGGAAGTCATGTTTTTCCATCCTTTGTCGTTTTGTGTGTTTCTTGATCTCCATGATCGCGACTCGTCGCGATCATGGCATTCCTCGCCTGTGCCAGAAGGGCCGCGAAAGACTCTCGTCTGGCGAGGGACCTTCGGGCGCATTCGCGCTAACCGGGACTGAAATGGTCATGACCTTTCAAGTCCCGTTATGCGTGAATTGGGACGGGAGCATTTCCGAAGCGCCCACCAAAGTCAAAATGACCGAAGTCGCGGCGATGGATGTTCACCGGCGCGTCTTGCAGACCCCGACGCCGCCGACAAGGCGACAGGTCTTGACCGGCGCGGATGGTCGCGACGCGGGCGCGACCATCCGCGCCCCCCGGGCCCGGCGCCACACGCGCGAGGG
>NZ_CAIUXT010000216.1 GCF_903903185.1 uncultured Rhodoblastus sp. | reverse complement strand
TTCTTGATGGCGCCGATGGCCGTCACCGGGCAGGAGGCGATCGGCTCGATGGGCGCGGACACCCCGATCTCGCCGCTGTCGTCCAAGTCGAAGCTGCTCTACACCTATTTCAAGCAGAATTTCGCACAGGTCACCAACCCGCCGATCGACCCGATCCGCGAGGAATTGGTGATGTCGCTGGTCTCCTTCATCGGCCCGCGCCCCAACATCCTTGATCACAAGGGAACCGCCGAGAAGAAGCGCCTGGAAGTCCGGCAGCCGATCCTCACCAATGCGGACCTCGAAAAGATTCGCTCCATCGGCCATGTCGAGGACGCCTTCGACACCAAGACGCTCGACATCACCTATCCCGTCGAACTCTCCGACCACGGCATGAAGTTCATGATCGATCGGCTGTGCGACCGCGCCGAACAGGCGGTCGTGGGCGGCTACAACATCATCGTGCTGTCGGATCGCATGGTCGGCCCGGACCGAATCCCGATTCCGTCGCTGCTCGCCACCGCCGCCGTGCATCACCACCTGATCCGCAAGGGCCTGCGCACCTCCGTCGGCCTCGTGGTCGAGACCGGCGACGCGCGCGAAGTGCATCATTTCGCGCTGCTCGCGGGCTATGGCGCCGAGGCGATCAATCCCTATCTCGCCTTCGAGACCCTCGCCGGCATGGCCGATGAATTCCCTCCCGAAGTGGACGGCGCCGAGGCGGTCAAGCGCTATATCAAGTCGATCGACAAGGGCCTGCTCAAGGTCATGTCGAAAATGGGCATTTCGACCTATCAATCCTATTGCGGCGCGCAGATTTTCGACGCCATCGGCCTGTCGAAGGAATTGGTCGACGCCTATTTCACCGGCACCGCGACGCCGATCGAGGGCGTCGGGCTCGACGAGATCGCGCGCGAGACGGTGGAGCGCCATCGCACCGCTTTCGGCGACGCGCCGATCTATCGCGACGCGCTCGACGTCGGCGGCGATTACGCCTTCCGCCTGCGCGGCGAAGCGCATAACTGGACGCCGGATACGGTGGCGCTGCTGCAACATGCGGTGCGCGGCAATTCCCTCGAAAAATACCGCGCCTACGCCAAATTGCTCAACGACCAGTCCGAGCGGCTTTTGACCATTCGCGGCCTGTTCCGCCTCAAGGACGCTTCCGAAGACGGGCGCCAGCCGGTTCCGCTCGAAGAGGTCGAGCCGGCGAAGGAAATCGTCAAGCGTTTCGCCACCGGCGCGATGTCGTTCGGCTCGATTTCGCGCGAGGCGCATACGACCATGGCCATCGCCATGAACCGGATCGGCGGCAAGTCGAACACCGGCGAGGGCGGCGAGGAGCCCGACCGTTTCAAACCCCTGCCCAATGGCGATTCGATGCGCTCGGCGATCAAGCAGGTGGCTTCGGGCCGCTTTGGCGTGACCACGGAATATCTCGTCAACTCCGACATGATGCAGATCAAGATGGCGCAAGGCGCCAAGCCCGGCGAGGGCGGGCAATTGCCCGGCCACAAGGTGGACGCCGTCGTCGCCAAGGTCCGGCATTCGACGCAGGGCGTCGGCCTGATTTCGCCGCCGCCGCATCACGACATCTATTCGATCGAGGATCTGGCGCAGCTCATCTACGACCTGAAAAACGTCAATCCGCGCGCGCAAGTCTCGGTCAAGCTGGTGTCGGAAGTCGGCGTCGGCACGGTCGCCGCCGGCGTCTCCAAGGGCCGCGCCGATCATGTCACCATTTCGGGTTTTGAAGGCGGCACCGGCGCTTCGCCGCTGACCTCGATCAAGCACGCCGGCTCGCCGTGGGAAATCGGCCTCGCCGAAACCCATCAGACGCTGGTGCTGAATCGCTTGCGCTCGCGCATCGCCGTGCAGGTCGATGGCGGCTTGCGCACCGGCCGCGACGTCGTCGTCGGCGCGCTGCTCGGGGCCGACGAATTCGGCTTCGCCACCGCGCCCCTGATCGCGGCGGGCTGCATCATGATGCGCAAGTGCCATCTCAACACCTGCCCCGTCGGCGTGGCGACGCAGGACCCGGTGCTGCGCAAGCGCTTCGTCGGCCTGCCCGAGCATGTCATCAATTTCTTCTTCTTCGTCGCCGAGGAAGCGCGCGAATATATGGCCAAGCTCGGCTTTCGCACCGTGGACGAAATGGTCGGCCAGATGCAGATGCTCGACCGCGAAAAGGCGATCTCGCACTGGAAGGCCAACGGGCTCGACTTCGCCAGATTGTTCCACAAGCCGCAGCCGCTCGACGGCCAGACCATCTATCATTCCGAGTTGCAGGATCATGCGCTCGACAAGACCCTCGACCGCGAAATGATCGCGCGGTCGGGCGCGGCGCTCGAGCGCGGCGCGCCGGTGCGGCTGGAAACGGCGATCCGCAGCGTCAACCGCACCTTCGGCGCCATGCTGTCGGGCGAAATCGCCCGACTCTACGGCCACGCCGGCCTTCCCGACGACACGATCCATGTGCGCGCCAGGGGCACCGCCGGCCAGAGTTTTGGCGCCTGGCTGGCCCATGGCGTGACGCTCGAACTCGAAGGCGAGGCCAACGACTATGTCGGCAAGGGCCTTTCGGGCGGGCGCATCGTCATCTACCCGCCGCGCGAGGCCACGCAGATCGTGCCGGAAAATTCGATCATCGTCGGCAACACCGTGCTCTATGGCGCGATTTCCGGCGAGGTCTATTTCCGCGGCGTCGCCGGCGAGCGCTTCGCCGTGCGTAATTCCGGGGCCATCGCGGTGGTCGAGGGCGTCGGCGACCATGGCTGCGAATATATGACCGGCGGCATTGTCGTCGTGCTCGGCAAGACCGGCCGCAATTTCGCGGCCGGCATGTCGGGCGGCATCGCCTATGTGCTCGACGACGACGCGGATTTCCAGGCCCGCTGCAACATGGCCATGGTCGATCTGGAGCCGGTGGAGGAGGAGGAAGACCTCAACCAGCGCATCAACCACCAGGGCGGCGATCTCGCCGGCCATGGCCGCGTCGATATCATGACCGACATGACGCGGTTCGACGCCGAACGCCTGCGCCAGCTGATCGAAAATCACTTGAAGTACACCTGCTCGTCGCGCGCCCGGGAAATTCTCGCCGACTGGGAACACTACAAGCCGAAGTTCCGCAAGGTCATGCCGGTCGAATATCGCCGCGCCCTGGCGGAGCTGATGACGCAGACCGAACAGCGGCCCGTGGCCGCCGCAGGGGAATGACATGGGAAAGGTGACGGGGTTCCTCGAAATCGACCGGCAGGATCGCAAATACAAGCCTGCCGCCGACCGCATCCGCCATTACCATGAATTCGTCATTCCGCTGTCGGAAGAGGCGACCCGCGATCAGGCGGCGCGCTGCATGAATTGCGGCATTCCGTTCTGCCATAACGGCTGCCCGGTCAATAACCAGATTCCCGACTGGAACGATCTGGTCTATCGCGGCGACTGGGAAAATGCTTCCCGCAACCTCCATTCGACCAATAATTTCCCCGAATTCACCGGCCGCATCTGCCCGGCGCCCTGCGAGGCGTCCTGCACGCTCAATCTCGAAGACACGCCGGTGACGATCAAGACCATCGAATGCGCGATTGTCGATCGCGCCTGGGAGAACGGCTGGATACGCCCCGAGCCGCCGACGACGCAATCGGGCAAGAAAGTCGCGGTGATCGGCTCCGGCCCGGCCGGTCTGGCGGGCGCCCAGCAATTGGCCCGCGCCGGCCACGAGGTCCATGTCTACGAGCGCAACGCCAAGGCCGGCGGCTTGCTGCGCTATGGCATTCCCGACTTCAAGATGGAAAAGGCGCTGATCGACCGCCGCGTCGCCCAAATGGAGGCGGAAGGCGTCGTCTTCCATTATGGCGTCAATGTCGGGGTCGATGTCTCGGGCGCGGAAATCGTCGCCGGCCATGACGCCGTGATCCTGACCGGCGGTTCGGAAAAGCCCCGCGACCTGCCGGTTCCCGGACGCGACCTCGCCGGCGTGCATTTCGCGATGGACTTTTTGCCGCAGCAGAACCGCCGCGTCTCGCGCGAGAATTTCACCGCCCATGAACCGATCCTCGCCGCCGGCAAGCATGTGGTGGTGATCGGCGGCGGCGACACCGGCTCCGATTGTATCGGCACGTCGGTGCGCCAGGGCGCGCTGTCGGTGGCGCAGCTCGAAATCATGCCCGAACCGCCGGCGCTCGAAGACAAGCTGACGACCTGGCCCTACTGGCCGCTCAAATTGCGTACCTCGTCGTCGCATCAGGAAGGCGCGGAGCGCGAATTCGCGGTGATGACCCGCGAAATTCTGGGCGACAATGGCGCGGTCAAGGCGCTGCGCTGCGTGCGCGTCGATGACAGGATGCAGGAAATCCCCG
>NZ_CAIUXT010000215.1 GCF_903903185.1 uncultured Rhodoblastus sp. | reverse complement strand
TGTTTTCGCAATGTTTTTGCGAAAAACCGGCATCCACTTTTTCGCGCATTGCTCCAGGGGCCTGCGGACAGGACTGGCGCTCGGCCTCGGGTTGCTGTCGCTGGGCGCGGCGGCGCCTGTTGGCGCCGAACCGTTCCGCTTCCCCTGGGACCCGCCCGCGCGCCCGCCGACGCGCGCGCCGCTCGCGGAGCCGAGGCTGACCCAGCCGCAGGTTCGCTCCGTTCTGGAGCGCGAGGGCGCGCGGTTGGTCGGAGCGCCGCAGCGTCGCGGCGGCCAGACCATCGCCGTGGGGCGCGACAGCGACGGCGGCCGCCGGAAATTCACCCTCGACGCCGATGGCCGGGTCATCGACGTGGAAATTTTGACCGCGCGGGCGCCCGCGCCGGCCCGGGAGCCGCGCCGCCCAGCGGAAAGACGGCCCGAATTTTACGACGATCTGCGGGCGCTGGACCGGCCGCTGCCGGGGCCGCGCCATTCGCTCGACGCCCCCGACGATCTCGCCGAACCCGCTCCGGTCGAGCCGGCGGCGACTTCGGGGAGACCCGGAAGTGCCTCTCCTGTCGCCGCGCCGCAGAAACAGCCGGATTCCGCCGATGCTTCGCTCAGCCCGATCAAGCCGCTGCGCATCCCCGGCGCGCCGCGCATCGAGCCTTTGCCGCAATAAAGAAACGGGCGCCGGATAGCGCCCGTTTCCCTGCGTTGTTGCAATAACCGGACTCCGCGCCGATCAGGCGGCTTTCGGCGCCTCCACCGGTCGCGGTCCGGCCGCGCCGATCGGAATCTGGCGCGGACGCTGCGCTTCGGGAATTTCGCGCACCAGATCGACGTGCAGCAGGCCGTTCTCCAGCCGCGCGCCCG
This sequence comes from uncultured Rhodoblastus sp., assembly GCF_903903185.1. Lineage (GTDB taxonomy): Bacteria > Pseudomonadota > Alphaproteobacteria > Rhizobiales > Beijerinckiaceae > Rhodoblastus. The sequence continues at coordinate 23,133 of NZ_CAIUXT010000215.1, read as the reverse complement.
TCACCAGCACATGGTCGGCGAGCTGGAACCGGCGCTCGAAAGCGCGCGCGGCAATGCCCTGATAGAGCACTTCCGTCGCCTCGGCCTGCGGCCGGTTGTCCTTCGCGCCCTTGATGGTCAGGGCGTTTTCGCGCGATTCGATCGACAGATCGCTTTCGCCGAACCCGGCTACCGCGAGGGTCAGCCGATAGGCGTTCTCGCCGGTCCGCTCGATATTATAGGGCGGATAGGCGGTGGCGGCGGCCTCCTGGCCGCCGGCCTGGTCGAGCAGCGAAAACAGCCGGTCGAAACCGATGGTGGAACGATAAAGCGGAGACAGATCATATTGACGCATGGCATATCCTCCATTTGAAGCGACATGCGGCGGGCCCGCCAAATCCGGGCCGCGCCGTCAGCGCGTCCGACAATCGGCCCGCGCTGGAAACGAGATAGGCGCCGGCCAAAACTTTTCAAGAGTTTTGCGCGCGAGGTTTTTTGTGCGAGTTTTGGCGATGGATGAACCGAAAGCCTCCGCCGGAGCGCCGGGCATGGAACTGATCGACCAGCCCACAAATCCCTGTCCGCCCGGCGCCCGGCTCATGGCGTTGCGCACGAGCGATGGCGTGGAATTGCGCGCCGCGCTCTGGCGCCCGCAAGGTTTTGCGCGCGGCACGGTGGCGCTCGTCCAGGGCCGCGCCGAATTCATCGAGAAATATTACGAGGTGATCGCCGAGCTGCTTTCGCGCGGCTTCGCCGTGGCGGCTTTCGACTGGCGCGGGCAGGGGCTTTCGCAGCGCCTGTTGCGCAACAAGGTCAAGGGCCATCTGCGGCGCTCGACCGATTATTGCCTCGATCTCGATGCGCTGATCGCCCAGGCGCTCGCGCCCGAATGTCCGAAACCCTGGTATGCCCTGGCCCATTCGATGGGCGCCGCCGCGATTCTCGATTACGCGGGCGCGGGCGGCGACGCCTTTTCGCGCCTCGTCGGCGTCGCGCCGATGCTGGCCCTGAGCGGCATGGCCGGCTCCACGCTGGCGCGAGGGACCGCTTCCACCTTGAACGCGCTCGGGCTCGGGCGGCTCTACGTGCCGGGCGGCGGCCCCATCACCCTGGCCCAACGGCCTTACGCCGGCAACATCCTGACCGCCGACCCGCGCCGCTACGCCCGTGCTGCGCAAATCCTCGACTTCGCTCCGGCGCTGGCCCTCGGCGACCCGACCATCGGCTGGATTCGCCAATCCTACGTATTGATGGAACGGCTCAATTCCGACGATTTCGCCCGGAAAATCAAGATTCCGGCGCTGTTCGTCGCCGCTGGCGACGACCGCCTCGTCTCCACCGGCGCCATCGAGCGTTATGCGCGCAAACTCAAGGTCGCCGACTGTCTGGTGCTGCCCGGCGCCCGCCATGAAATCCTGATGGAGCGCGACGAAATCCGCGCCAGATTCTGGGCCGCTTTCGACGGCTTCCTGCCCGGCGAGCCGTTTTTGCAGCAGGCGGCGACGACGGCGGGGTGAAGACCGGTCAGGGCGGACAGCGCGCGTCGATCAGCTCCTGGTTGCCGATCGGCCACCACGAATGGGGGGCGCCGGCATAGGACGCGACAATCAGGAACTGCTCGGCGCCCGCGACCCGGACGCCCGCGACCATCAGCGTCAGCTTGCCGCGTTCGCGGACCCGGTCGGCCAGCGCTTCGGCGGCGAGCCGGAAGGGCGCGACGCCCGAAAGGCTGGAAGTTCCGACGCGCGTCCCCCAAAAAGCAATATGCGGGACAATTTCGGGCAGCCTGACCCAGGCCCCGACCGGAACCTGCGGCGCCGCGGCGGCGAGCGCGATTCGTGCGCGCGGAAACAGGCATCCCACATGAATGTGCAGCTGATCCTGGGTGCGAACCATCGCCGGATTGACGACGAGCGCGACTTCGTCCCATTCGGGCCGGCGTCCGCTCGGGCTGACCAGCAGCGACCGCGCCCTCCAGGCGGCGGCGAAATAATTCGGGGCCTCCGGCGTCTGGAGAAAGGCGTCCTCGACGCCAACCAGCGGCCGGGTCGGGACGACGATCATGTCGTTGAGCAGCGGCGGCTGGACCACGACGCTGCCCTGCTCCTTGCCGCCGGCAAGGTCCGCCTGCCGACACGGGAAGGGGACGCCCAACAGTCCGGCGTCGGCGACGCAGACCCGCACCACATGCCAAAGCGCCAATCTGGGCAACCTCGTCGCCAGAGCCGCCAACGCCAGCAGGCCGGTCAGCATCGCGAGAAGGATCAAAGCCGGCCACCGGCTTTTGCTGCGCGTCACGTCCTGTTCCACCGTCAAATCGTCCGCCGGCGTCGCCGGTGTGACGCAAGCGCCGACTGAAATTTTTTGGCGCCAGCGCGGAAGAAATCGCGCACTTGACCGCAGCCGTTTCCGGTCGAAGGGTTAGAGTCGCAATCGGGCCCCGTCAAGGGTCGAGGGCGCGGCGCGCCGATTTGTCGCGCGCGGGGCGGTCAAATGATTTCCATTGACGTTTCGGCGGGCGCTTGCCCCAACGTTTCCTCGACATAAAGCAGCTCGACCGCGACCATCAGGAAGAGGGTCAACGGCGCGGCGATCAGCACCGAAACCGGACCGATCAGAACGCCAAAGGCGACGATGGACAACAGGGATAGAACCGGCGGCAGCGACGTCGCCTCGGCCTGGACAAAGGGCGTGATGAAATTGCCCTCGACAAAATGTACGGCCGCATACATGGCGAGGACCCAGAGCGCGTAGGTCGGCCCCTGGGTCAGGGCCACCAGCGTCGCCGGCACGGCCGCGATGACGGCCCCGACATAGGGAATGAAGCAGAGAAAGCCGCCGACAAGCCCCAGGGCGATGGCGGATTCGATCCCGAGCAGCCAGAGCCCGAAACCGGACAACACGCCGATAATCGCCATGACCACGATCTGTCCGATGAGCCATCGCCGCAAAATTTCGCCTGTCGCGTCGAACACGCCCGAAAGCGCCGACTGCCGTCTCGGCGGCAACAGCCGCAGGCACATCCGCCGGTAGCGATCCGGTTGGGCGGCAAGATAGATGGCGAGGAAGAACACCAGAAAGGCATAGGCCGCCGTTTCGAGGGTCGAGCGGGCGATCAGCGCCAGGGTCGAGGCGATCCAGCCCGTCGAGCCCGCCATGTCGAAGCTTCTGGCCTGTTCGAGCGCATAGCGCCCGAATGTATTGGCCTCGATGCGGTCGACGGCGATGCGAAAGCCTTGCGGGACCTGCTCGATCAGATTGTCGATCTGGCCTGCGATCATGGATCCGAAAAACATCGTCGCCAGGCCAACCGCCGCCAGTCCGATCAGCACGACGATGGTCAGGGCAAGCGCGTGGGAGGCGCCGGTCCGGCGCGCGATGGCCGCCGCCCCCGCATTGAGGCCGATGGAAAACAGCACCGCGCCGAAGGTCAGAACGGCGAGATCGGCGAGGCGCCAGCAAACATAGGCGAGCGTCGCCATCAAGAAGACGATGAAGGCGCGCCTGACGAAGGAGTCGTTTGCGGAACCGGTGGGCGCCTTAACGGACATCATGGCGACGCCCGCTTCGTTTGGAAAATTCGCCACAGCGCCTTGAGCAGTTCCAGCGTGAAGAGGACGACGAGGCCGACGCCGAGCGTGAGCCAGATATCGTTGGAATGCAGCGGACCGAAGCGAAACAGTTCGCGCGCGGTCGGCCAGAGCAGCGTGGCGGCGAGCATGGCCGCCACCGCCGGGAGCGTGACCGCCAGCGCCGGATTGGGCCGCAGAATCGCCCTGAGCGGCGAAGCGCTCATCGACCGGTTGACGAAGATCAGCGCGACAAACGAAATCACCAGCGCGAAGAAAGCCAGCGCCCTCACCTCGTCCTCCGGCATGGCGTCGCGCAGCGCCGCGACATAGATCGCGGCGACCAGCCCAAACACCAGCGTCCCCTGGAAAACGCCCCACAGGATCATGGCGCCCGAAAACAGCGGCTCGGCGGGATCGCGCGGCTTGCGGCGCATCAGGTCGTCCTCTTCGACTTCGGCCTCGAAGACGAGCGAACAGACCGGATCGATGATCATTTCGAGAAAGGCGATATGCATCGGCCCGAACAGCAGCGGCATGCCAAAGGCCAGCGGCAGCAGGGCCAGCCCGGCGATGGGAACATGCACCGCGAAAATGAAGCTCATCGCCTTGCGCAGATTGTCATAGATGCGCCGGCCGAGACGAATCGTCGCGACGATCGAGCCGAAATCGTCGTCGAGCAGCACGATCGACGAAGCCTCGCGCGCCACATCGGTGCCGCGCCCGCCCATGGCGACGCCGATATCGGCGGCCTTGAGCGAGGGCGCGTCGTTGACGCCGTCGCCGGTCATCGCCACCACCTCGTCATTGGCCTTCAGGGCCTGGACGATGCGCAGCTTCTGGTCGGGCATGATGCGGGCGAAGACCGACGTTTTTTCAACGCTGGCCTTGAGCGCCGCGCCGTCGAGTTTTTCCAGTTCCTCGCCTGCGAGGACGACATCGGCGTCGATGCCCGCCTGCCGCGCTATGGCGCGGGCGGTGGCCGGGTAATCGCCGGTGATCATGACGACGCGAATGCCGGCCGTGCGGCAGAGCGCGACGGCGGAGGGAACGCTCTTGCGCAAGGGATCGGCGAGGCCGACGAGACCGAGCAGCGCGAAGGCAAAATCCTGCTGCGACTCCGGCAGGTCCGGGCCCGAAAATTCCGCGCGCGCCACCGCGAGGATGCGCAGGCCCGCCGCCGCCATTTCGTTCACCGCCGCCGCCAGCGCCGCGCGATCCGCCTCGGAGAGGCGGCACAATTCGGCGATGGCCTCCGGGGCGCCCTTGGCGGCGACGCGCGTGGCGTCTCCCGCGCGCCAGACCTGCGTCATGGCGAGCAGATCCGCTCGCAACGGATAGGTTTTGACCGGCGCGCCGTTCGATTGCGCGAGGTTGGCCTGCCGCGCCAGCGTATGAAACGCCTTTTCCATCGGATCGAAAGGATTTGGGGCGCTGGCCAGCACGCCGCAGGCGACGAGTTCGTCAAAGCCGGGGGGCAGAGCTTCCGGATCGTCAGCCAAAATCTGCTTTTCGCCCGTCGCCAGCCGCAATTGAGAGATCGTCATGCGATTTTGCGTCAGCGTTCCGGTCTTGTCGGTGCACAGCACCGTGGCCGAGCCGAGCGCCTCGATGGCCGTGGCGCGCCGCGTCAGCACCCGCGCCTGCGAAATGCGCCAGGCGCCCATCGCCATGAACACGGTCAGCACGACCGGAAATTCCTCCGGCAGCATCGACATGCCGACCGCAATGCCCGCCAGCAGGGCGTCGAGCCAATTGCCGCGCAGCACGCCATAAAGCGTGACGACGAGAACGCTGACGAGGCCGCCGAAAATGGCGAAAATGCCGACCAGCCTGCGCGTCTGGGTTTGCAGATGCGGCGCGGCGGTTTCCAGCTCGCCGAGCGACTTGCCGATCTTGCCGATTTCGCTGCGGGCGCCGGTGGCGACGACTTCGCCCACCCCCGAGCCCCGGACGATCAGACTGCCGGAATAGACAACGGGCAGATCGTCGCCGCCGGGGCGCGGCGCCGCCCCCGATCCTTTCGCCTGCGCGATCTTGCGCACCGGCGCGGATTCGCCGGTCAGCAGCGATTCGTCGGCCTGAAGGTCATGGGCTTCGACCAGCCAGGAGTCGGCGGGCACCCGGTCGCCCTCGGCGAGAACGATGAGGTCGCCGCGCACCACCTCGCGCCCGGCGATGCGCAACCGCTCGCCGTCGCGGATCACCAAGGCGCGCGGAGAGGTCAGATCGCGCAGGGCCTCCAGCACCTTTTCGGTGCGCGTTTCCTGAACCACGGTGATCGTCACCGACAGGCAGGCGAAGGCCAGCAGGACAAGGGCCTCCTTCACGTCGCCGAGCGCGAGATAGATGACGCCGCCGCCGATCAGCAGGGCGAGCATGGGCTCGCGCAGAACCTCCAGAATAATGCGGAACGGCGTGCGTCTTTCGGCTTGCGGAAGTTCGTTGAAACCTTCTTCCTCAAGGCGCGCGGCGGCTTCGGACTGGCTGAGGCCGCCCGGCGCCGATGGCGAAACAGGCATGATCGACATATCGCCCTCGTCTTTTTCGGTTGCGGGGGTCGCCGGCGAAACTCAGGTCAGATGAACTTCGAATTCACCCTTGGCGTTCTTGCGAAAATCCATGGAGTCGATTTCCTTTTCGCCGCCGCCGGCGGCCGCGCGGTCTATATATTCGACCCGGATGACATTGATCGCCGAATATTCACCGTCATTGGCGATCGACTTCGCGGCGATGGCCGCAATCGCCGCGGCTTCATTGTTCCGGCCGATATGGTTGGAGGCGTTCTGGTTGCTGTTGACGCGCGATACGACGAGCACCGAACCGTCGATCCTGACCTCAACCGACTTGTCCTGCGCCGCAATCGATTCGATGACGGCAGTCTGAATGGCGCCGAGCATGACCCCGCGCGGCCGCGGATTGACCTGCGCGCCCGCGCCAAAAGTCTGGGCGCCAAGCAGGCACACCAGGGCAAACCAGCGCAGGGTTTTCGGGGATCTGTCCATGTTTCACCTTTTGTCGGTCCACGGCCCGATCAGGGCTCTGCCGTCGCCCGGCGGGTCCCGGGAGACATGCGGCCAGACCAAAGCGCTGGCGCGACCGATTGAACAGCATCGGAATGTACCCAGACGATCCGGTCACCCGCTCGCGCAGGCTTTGACCCGTTCGACCGGCGCCAGCCTCAGGCCCGTTTTCGCCCCGTGATCATCGACCGGACCAGATTTTCGCCATGGCGCCAGCTTTCGATCAGGACCGCCGCCACATGCAGGCCGATCATCGCCAGCAAGCCATTGGCCAGAGCTTCGTGCCAGAACTCCAGCGTTTCGCTGCCAAAGTACCTGTCGAGGGTCAAAAGCCAGCCGGTCAGGGAAACGCCGACGAGCATCGCCATCAAACCCAGCATCATGGCCGCGCCGGCCGGATTATGACCGATGAAGCGCGGCTCGCGCCCCTGCGCCAGCGCCCGCAGATAGGCGGCGAGGGCGGCGGGACGCGGGGCGAACTGCGCAAATCGCGCATAGGGCGAGCCGACAAAGCCCCACACCAGCCGGATCGCCAGCGCCAGGGCGACGCCATAGCCGATCCAGCGATGGGCGGCCTTGCCGTCCGTGAAGACGGCAAAGTTGAGCGCGCAGCCGACGACCACGCTCCAGTGGAACAGCCGCACCACCGCGTCCCAGACTTGAATTTCCAGGCGCGGGGCCTGCGCGGTCTCGACGTGCGCGGACGTGGCCTCAGCCCCCGATCGAGGATTTGACCACATCGCCGGTGACCGGGTTGAAATAGACCTCGGCCTTCTGGCCATCCTTGGTGTAGCCGTAGATCTCATAGCAATTGCCGGAGGTCTTGAAGGTCTTGATGCGCTCATAGCCCAGCGTGGCGACCTTGGCCTTCATCGCCTCTTCGGTCAGCCATTTGTCCTTGGGCTCGGCGGTGCAATTGGGCGCCGCCTGGGCGGCGACGGGAAGGAACAGGCCGGCGAGCAGCAACAATGGGATTTTCTTCATGGGGTTTCTCCTGAACGCGGCGCCGGGACGGCGTCGTTGGGTTGCACCATGCGCCGGCCCAGCTGACGAAAACCTGACGGATTTTTGGAACGGCGCCCGCGTCGTTTTTTCGCGGGCTTCGACAGATGTTTGACCAGCCGTGCGTTCAAGGCGAGCCGGGCGCGTTTCTCAACACCATGAAAACCCTAGGCCTTCAGGCGTCCGATCGAACAGGACCGGGAAATACCCATAGGACGGCGCAAATCGCGCCGAAGCGGCGGACGAAGGCGCGAGCGACAGGAATTCGGCGACTGGATTCGAATGGCGCGACGGCGCCGTTACCGGAAGGGCAGGGGCGAAGGGGGCGAGATTCGTTCCCGCCCCCGAATTAGCCGAGTCTCACGGAAGGGGTGCGGTCCATTCTTGGGGTCCACTCCAATCCAGAGATGACATCGCCACCTGGAACATTCTTCAGTGCGCCTGCGGCATCATCACCGGATGGGCGACGGGCGCGCCTGTGATGCTTGAGATCAAAGTGTCCATGTTGCGCGTCAGAAATTCGCGGCGAAGCCCGTCGAGTTTTGCCAAATTCGCCTTGCAATAGTCCGCGATCGGTTGTGGTTCGAGCGGAGCGAGGTCGCCCCGCTCGAAGGCAAGGGAGGAACTCTCCACGAGATGGAGCAGACGCTCGTTGCATTCCGCGGCCAGCAGCCTCAGCGCCGACCGATACCCGTCGCAACCAGACGCCGCCGGCGCCAGCCGCGCGATGGTCTCCAGTTCGTCAACGGAATTGGCAAGCGAATAGGACAGGCCCCGATTATGAATCCATGGCCGTACGGCGATCGTCAGCAGGCGGTGATAGTCGTTGATGCGCGGATCGAGGAAATCATAATCGGGATGCGTGAGGTCTCCCCGCAGACGCCCTTCTCGCGCGAGCGTGTCCCGGATCGGCGTTCCGCCATAAGGCAGCATGCGCGAGAAGACGGCGGCTGTGCTGCCGTCGCCGACGATCTCGCGCAGAAAGGCGGCATTCCCGCGGATCGACTCGAAAGTGCTCGACGGGTCAAACAGCATGAAGCCGTAATTCCACGCGATCCCCAGCCGCTTGAGGGTAGCGACCGCGCGGATGTTCTGCTCGACCGAAGTTTGCTTGAAAAGGACGTCAAGCCCGCCTTCGACGCCCGATTCCAGTCCCATGTAAACGAGGAAGAGACCGGCCTCGCTGAGGGCGCCGAAAAGGTCATCCTCCACGTATTCGGCGCGGCAGGAAATCTTGAAGATCGTGTCGCGGGCGAGGCCCGTTGAATGCAGCCGCGCCATGAGATCGTCCGCCCAGCGCCGGCCCTTCTTGCCCCAAAGCGGAAAGTCGTCGTCTTGAAACAGGAAGACGCGGACGTCGTGCGTCTCGCGAAGTTCGAGCATTTCCTCGACCACCTTCTCCGGCTTGCGCACGCGCACGACCTTGCCCGGCGCCGTGCGATAGAAGGTGTGGATCGAGCAGAAGGAACAGCGGCGGACGCAGCCTCGGCTCGCGAGAACAGGGAGCGTGGGATAGCCCACAATCCTCTCTACCTCATCGGGGCGCTTCGGGAAGGGCAGATCGTCGAGATCCGGGACGAGCGCGCGCGCATCCGTCGCAACGGCGTCGCCGTCGGCGGCTGTGTAGGCGAGACCCGCCACATCGCGCCAGTCGCGCCCGTCGCGAAGGCGCTCGGCAAGTTCAATCAGCGTCTCCTCGCCCTCATAGCGCACAACGCTGTCGATTTCGGGAAAGTTTGCGAGCAATTCCTCGTGGCAAAGACTTGGATAATGGCCGCCGATCGTGAAATGCGCCTTGATTCCGGCGGCGCGAAGCTCTCGCGCCACCTCGCGGTATTGCGGCAGGAAGAACTGGAAGATCAGCGAGAAGCCGACGATCAGCGGTTTGCGCGACTTTAACCGACGCGCCAGCGCGTCGCCGCCATCGCGAATGTCATAAAGCGTGGCGTTCCAGCCACGGCGCTCGACGACGGCAGCGAGATATCCGAGCCCCAGATTGCCCTGGTCCTGATAGCCGACGAGAGCGATCTCTACCTTTTCAGCCGACGGCTTGACGCGCAAGTCGCGGACGGCGGACCGATTCGCTCCGGCCCTGTCCATGGCTTACCGCAGCAGCTTGGCGGTCTTTGCCGAGCTCTCGGAGATCGCGCGCGTAATGGCCGAATGCGCGTCGAGCCGCTGGGCGAGCACTTCCTTGGCGAGACCTTTGTCGATCTGCAGGATGTGGTCGAGGTCGACCGGATCGAATATCCAGCGGATGCGGTCGAGGATCGATTCTCTGAGCGCCGCTTCGCTGATCTGAAGTTTCGGTGGGGTTGCCATAAATGCGCCCTCTTCTTAAATTGAAGACCATGAGAACCGCGAATACTCCGCCTCCAGTAAATGTGACTGGAGTAGGCGGAAGTTCAACGGGATCGTCCCACGAAAACAATTGCCTGTCAAGCCGCCGCCGGCCAGGAACAGCGCGAATTCAGGTTGACGCGACTTGAGACCCTCGCAGCCATGACGGGCCGCCCATCCTTTGCCCGAGGTCTTGTTTCCTGTTGCTTGCGGCGCGACGGCCGATGGCGACGACTTCGGGTTCCGGGGGCCCGGCGACAGTAAAGGCGCAACGCGAGGAATTCGTTTCCTGTCCCCGAACTCGGGGTTCGTTAGCGGCAATCTTGCAATTTGGGGATTTGGTAAGGCGCCGCCGGAATCCAAATCCAAGGTGTCACCGGAATCCCGGAATCCGTAACTGAACTGCTGGGATTAAATTTGGACGCTTGACGTAAATCATCCAAAACCCGTATGCTGACAACATGATTCTGAGCTACCGCGACAAACGAACCGAAGCTTTCTCGCGCGGCGAATTTGTCCGGGAGTTTCAGGGTTTCGACCGACAGGCTTACAAGCGTCTTGAAATTCTGGACGCCGCGACGGGCGTTGAGGACTTGCGGGGCTTGCCCGGCAACCGCCTCGAAGGGCTGAAGGGCGACAGGGCAGGGCAATACAGCATCCGCGTCAACATGAAGTGGCGGATTTGCTTCGAGTGGCCCCAGGACGCAACCGGCCCGTCGAACGTCGAAATCGTGGACTACCATTGAAAGGAGTTGCAGCCATGCCGCGCCCCGCCATCCATCCCGGCGAAATCCTCGTTGACGAGTTGACCGAGCTTGGCGTCACCCCGACCGAGCTTTCGCGGCAGATCAACGTCCCTCCCAATCGCGTGACGCAGATCATCCATGGACGCCGTGGCGTCACCGGCGACACCGCACTTCGTTTCGGGCATTGGTTCGGCACGAGCGCGCAGTTCTGGCTTAACCTGCAAGGGGCCTATGACATTCGCATCGCCGAGGAAAAGGCAGGGCGGGAAATCGCGCAGCTTCCGACCCGGCCGGCTGGTCCCGTTGTGGACAAGCCGAGGCAGCAGACGCGGCTATAAAATGAGACGGACTCGCAACTCTGAACGTTCTGGGGTTACGGTGACAGGGGTTACGCAGGGGTTACGGGGTTACGGTGACAGCTTACCAAATCCCCAAACTGCAACATTGCCGCTGACGAACCCGGAGTTCGGGGACAGGAAACGAATGGCGCCCCATCGCGCGCGCCTTGCCGTCGCCCGCCATGCTTGCGCCATTCGAATCCAGTCCCCGAATCCTCGCGCCGCGCATTTGCGGTTCCTTTGGCGCCAAAGCGCTTCACCTCGGACGGCCCTTGTCCGGCGAGCCGCGAGCGGGCGCCCAGGGCGCGGCGCGGACGAGTCGCGCTCAGGTTGCAATAAACGACCGACGCTTCGGGGGGGGGTGAAAAAGGTGAAAAAACCCGCAAAATCATGGTTAATTTGCGCAAAATCGTGTTTTTTCCGCGCGTTTTCGTTCAATTCCGGCTCCTTTTCGATGCCGCAACCGTCAGGTTGCAGGCCGAGGCCGGGCCGCGCGAAGCCTTTTTCGCTCGCGCGCCAACCACCGGCGCGCGCCCGAAAATCATTTCATTTCAACGAAAAAGCCGAAAAAGCGCCCCGCGTGGCCCGGAGATCGTTTCACGTGAAACAAAACAAGAACACTTTTCCGTCCGAAAAACCGTTTTCACTTTACGATTTTCACTTTTTCAAATGCTGGAATCCGGCCCCACAACTTCCCGCAATACCTCCAGCGCCTGTTCGTGCAAGCGCTTGTCGCCCGCCGCCACGACCGCGCCGCCCTTTGACGGGTCGCCGCCGTTCCAGCTGGTGATAACGCCGCCCGCGCCCTCGACGATCGGGATCAGAGCGACGATGTCATAGGCGTTGAGCCCCGCCTCGACCACCAGATCGATATGGCCGGCGGCCAGCATGCAATAGGCGTAGCAATCGCCGCCATAGCGCACCAGCCGGGTTTTCGCCTCCAGAGCGTCGTAGCGCGGGCGAAAAGGTTGCGGGATCAGGTGGGGCGACGTGGTCATCAAGGTGGCGCGGTCGAGACTGGCGCAGGGCCGCACGCGCAGCCGCCGCTTCACCGGGGCGCCGTCGGGCCGAAAGCCCTCCCAATGCGCCGCGCGCCCGTCGCCAAAAAACTTTTCCCGCGTAAACGGCTGGTTCATCAGGCCATAGCAGGGAGTTCCCTCATGCAGCAGGCCGATCAGCGTGCCCCAAAGCGGCAGGCCGGAAATAAAACTCTTGGTGCCGTCGATCGGGTCGAGCACCCAGACATATTCGGCATCCTCGGCGGTCGCGCCGAATTCCTCGCCGATCACGCCATGATCCGGGAAAACCTTGCCGATCAGCTGGCGAATCGCCAGTTCGGCGGCGCGGTCGGCCTCGGTCACCGGATCGAACACGCCGCCGCCGGACTTGTCCTCCATCGCGCAAGTCGCGCGGAAGAACGGCATGATCGTCTCGCCCGATATTTTGGCCAGACGCTCCACGAAGGGCAAGAAATCCACCGCTGTCATCGTCGCCGCTCCCGCCTTTGCACTCAAGCCCGAGCCGCCATCGCGCCCGCCGTGCGACCAAAGCATGTTGCAATAGCGCAACGCAATTGCAGAATGAGCGGCAAAGAGCGGACCGGGCGCCTGGCGATTCCGTTAATCGTCTGAATTTCATGAACTTTTGTTCAATAAAAGGGGATTTCGAAGGCCTTGCGTTTTGTGCGATGCGGCGCCATATTATTGTGGTGCGGCATTGTTTTGCCGTGCATGCCCTCCTTGGGCGTTTCCTCCCTAGACTTGGACCGCTGACTTTTGTCGGCGGTCTTTTTTTCGGCCTGCCTGCTATTCCGCCGCCTGGCGGCAATGGACTCCCGGCGCTTCGCGCCCCGGCGCGATTTCGGCGATGAGATGGCCGATGTCGGCCTTGACCCGCGCATAATCGGGGCCGGGCTCAAGGGTTTTCTCGTCGAGATAGAGCGCGCGGTTGATTTCGATCTGCACTGCGTGGCGGTTGCGCGAGCGAATGGCGTAGGTTTCCGTGATATAGCCGCCGGCGTAGGGCTTGTTGCGGGCGACGCGATAGCCGAAACCGGACAGAATGGCGTGAATGCGGTGCGACAGCGCCGGATCGCAACTGGCGCCATGGCGGTCGCCGATGACGATGTCGGCGGCGATGGGCTCATAGGGGCGCCGCGAATCGCCGGTCGGCATGCGCGAGGGCATGGAATGGCAATCCACCAGCACGGCGCCGCCGAACTTTTGCGCCGCCCGGTTCATCAAGGCCTCCAGCGCGGCATGATAGGGCTTGTAGAGCCGCTCGATCCGCTCCAGACCCTCGGCCAGCGGAATGCGGTCGTGATAAATGGCCTGGCCCTCCGCGACCACGCGGGGGATGGCGCCGAGGCCGCTGGCGACGCGCAGCGAGCGCGTGTTGGCATAGGCGGGCAAAGGCTGGTCGAACAGCCGCGCGTCGAGTTCGTTCGGGTCGCGGTTGACGTCGAGAAAGGCGCGCGGGTAGTTCGCCCGCAGCAGCGGCGCCCCATATTGCGGGGCGGCGGCAAACAGATCGTCCACCGCGACGTCTTCCGAGCTGCGCAAGACGCGCAGATCCAGCCGCGAGGCGGCGAGAAATTCCGGCGGATAGAATTTTCCGGAATGCGGCGAGGAGAAAACCACCGGCGAATCGAGGCGAACCGGTTCGAGGGTTTCGCAGGCCGGCGGCGGCTGGTGATTCACGCTCGCGTCATGACACTGCATGCTTTTTCCGGTTCCGCTTCGAATCCCGGCGCGAAAAAGTCGGATTTTTCGCGTCTCGTGCGAGCCAAGAAGCAAGAATGACGCCGCGCCGGCGATTTGTCCACAGGCGAGCTTGCCCTCCTGCCGCAAGGGGTTTGGGCGGCGAATGAACTTCTTTCGGGGTTTTAACGAATTTTCACCTGTTTTTTACCATGAGGGGGCTTTATCGATGGAGCAAGAACGAGGGCGCCATGAACGACCAATTCGAACAATCGGTAAAAATCCTGCTGGCGGAAGACGACAACGACATGCGTCGCTTTCTGGTCAAGGCGTTGCAGAACGCCGGCTATACCGTCATTTCCTTCGACAATGGTCTCGCGGCCTATAACCGGCTGCGCGAAGAACCGTTCGAACTGCTGCTGACCGACATCGTCATGCCGGAAATGGACGGAATCGAACTGGCGCGCCGCGCCACCGAACTCGACCCGGACATCAAGGTAATGTTCATCACCGGATTCGCTGCGGTGGCGCTGAACCCCGACAACCAGGCCCCGCGTCAGGCGAAAATCCTGTCAAAACCCTTCCATCTGAAGGATCTGGTCAATGAGGTGACCCGCCTGCTGGCCGCGTGAACGCAGCCTTTGTCGGTCAAGCCGAATTTCCTTCGGCCAATGGGTTGCGCCCCAGGTTGCGAATAGATATACAGCCTCCACCCTTGACGGGCCGTCAGGAAGTTTTCCGACCGGTTTCGGGCGCGTAGCTCAGCGGGAGAGCACTACGTTGACATCGTAGGGGTCACAGGTTCGATCCCTGTCGCGCCCACCATTCCAAAAGCCCTGAGATTGCTGGAAAAAACAGCGATCGGGGCTTTTGCTTTTCTGGGGTCCGCGTTCTCCGGGGAAGCATGGGGGAAGCAGTCGGCAGGAAATCGGGGAAGCGTCGGGTAAACCTTGCGGTCGTTGTCCAGCGTGTCTTTTTCTTCGATCAGGACGTCGCGCCCATGCCAATGAAGCCGTCCCTTTCAAGAGCGGCTATGTTTCGATCCACGCCCCCGCATGGGGGGCTTGCCAAAAAACCGCCGATCCATGGCGCAAAAGGGCGAAAAACGCCCGTTGGAAAGTCGCGCAGGCGCGGCGGTTTATGGCCTACTGTGGCTGAAACGAGACAGATTTGCGGCCGCGCCCGACGGTCGGTTCGATCCGGCGGTCAATGCGCCGGAACGGCGGCGGCATCGGCGGATTTGCCGGGCGCTTCGGCCTTCGCCAAAAAGGCCCCATTCGCCTGTCCTTCGAGGAACCCGGCGAAGGCGCGCGTCAGGCCCGGCATTTTCACCCGCATCACGAAATTGCGCTTGCTGGATTTCTTGAACACCGAAGCGGGATTGAAAAAGGCGCGGGCGTTGTTCTCGGTCAGCACGAAGGGCGGGCGGCCCTCGCGCGCCAGAATATAGGACATGATCAGCGCGCCGGTGCGGTGGTTGCCCTCGATGAACAATTGCGGCTCGCTGAGAATGCGGATGAACACGCCGGCGCAGCGGCGCCAGACGTCCTTGCCTTCCGCGCGGCCGTGCCAGCCGACGATTTCGCTTATCCCGCCGTCCGGCTGTTCGTAAAAACGCTGCTCGGTGGCTTCGAGCAATCGGCGATGGAGCGCATCTTCCGCGCCCTGGAGGCCGCAGAGCACGGTGGCGTTCAAATCCAGCCAGTAATGAAGATTGCCCATGGCGAACAGGTCCACGCCCTGTTCGATCCAGCGATCGACCAAGGCGTAGCCTTCGAGCAGGTTGACGACGACTTCGTCGTCGAGGGTGTCGCGCCGTTCGGACAGGTCGCGGTTGATCTCCGGGAAATGGAGCTGGAGCGTTCGAAAAGCCCCTTCGATCGCTTGAAGATCGATCACGCCCACATCGCGCTCCAGACCGTTAGGCAAGACTTCATGCCGATTGCGAAGCCGTTCGAATCATGTGTTCCCAGGTCGAAGCCGCCGCGCGGGCGGAAACCGCTCATGTTCAATTTCGGGTCGTCGGCGTCGGCGCGGCGGGTTCGGCGTCGATTTCGACAACGGCCGCCTTGGCGAGTTCGGTCACGGCGGGAGGCAGAGCGATATAGCCGAGATTCAGCGCCTGTTTCTGGCCGTCGCCGAGCGCGAAAAGGACGAAGGATTTCAGCACGCGCGCCTGTTCCGGCGGATAATGGCGGTGCAGCAGCAGCCAACTGTAGGTGACGATCGGATAGGCCTCGGGGCCATGCGGATTGACGATCGACGCGCCCAGCCCATCGAGGCTGCCGGTCGCCGAGCTGACCATGGCGGCCTCGCCCGCTTCGGGCGAAGGCAGGACGAAGCGGCCCTCGCTGTTTTGCAGGGCGGCGACTTTCAGCCCGAGGCGGCGCGCAAAGCCATATTCGACATAGCCGATCGAATTATCGGCGATCTTGATGCGCGACGCCACGCCTTCGTTGCCGCGCGCGTTCATCGCCTCGTGGGGCCAGGCCACGACGGTTCCAGCCCCTCGACCCTCGACGCCCCAGTTTTTGCTGACCGCCGCCAGATGGCTGGTGAAAGCGTAGGTCGTGCCGCTCGAATCCTGGCGGACGACCACGGCGATGGTGCGCGCCGGCAGTTTGAGCCCCGGATTGGCGCCGGCGATTCGCGGATCGTCCCAACTGTGGATGCGGCCGAGGAAAATGTCGGAATAGACATCCTGCGGCAATTTCAATTCGCCTTTGAAGCCGGGGAGATTATAGGCGAGGACCACCATGCCGGCGGTCGAGGGAACCTGAACCACGCCCCCGGCGATTTTTGCGGCCTTTTCCGAGGCCAGCGCGACGTCGCTGGCGCCGAAATCCACGGCGCCCGAGGCGAAACGCGCGACGCCCTCGCCCGAACCGACGGCGGCGTAATGCAGGATCACGGAATTATGCGTGCGCTGGTATTCGCCGATCCATTTTTCGTAGAGCGGCGCCGCCAGCGTCGAGCCGGCGCCGTGCAGTTCGATTCCGTCGGCCAGCGCCGGCGCCGAAACCGCCGCCGTAGCCAGCCAGAATGCGCCCGCAAGCGTCGCCGCCCATGGGCCCGTCAGCTTTCCCGGCAGAAGCATGTTGCGATCCTCTATATGCAGATTGCGCGTTTGCGGACGGCCTTCCGCCGGATCAGCTGAATTCGCCGCCGATATATTGCTTGGTCAGCTTTTCCTGCGGCGCATCGAAGATTTGATCGGTAGGACCGACCTCCACCAGATGGCCGGTGCGGCCGCCCTGCGAGATGTCGACCGAGAAAAACGCGGTGATGTCGGCGACGCGCCGCGCCTGCTGCATGTTATGGGTGACCAGCGCGATGGTGTAATCATTCTTGAGTTCGAGCATCAGTTCCTCGACGCGCCGGGTGGCGATCGGATCGAGCGCCGAGCAAGGTTCGTCCATCAATAGGACGCTCGGCTGGGTGGCGACGGCGCGCGCGATGCACAGGCGCTGCTGCTGGCCTCCGGACAGCGACAGGCCGCTCGCCTTGAGCTTGTCCTTCACTTCGTCCCACAGCGCCGCGCGGGTCAGCGCATGCTGCACCCTCTCCTCGACGTCGCCCTTGAACCGGTTGAGCTTCAGGCCGAATGCGACATTGTCGAAAATGCTCATCGAGAAAGGGTTGGGCTGCTGGAACACCATGCCGATATGGCGGCGCACGACGACCGGATCGACGCCCTTGTCGTAAATTTCCTGGCCGTGGAAGTGAACATTGCCTTCGAGTTTGAAGCCCTTGATGAGGTCGTTCATGCGGTTGAGGCTGCGCAGCACCGTGCTCTTGCCGCAGCCCGAAGGCCCGATGAAGCCGGTGATCTTGCCCTTCTCGATGGCGATATTGCTGTCCCGGACGGCGAGGAACTTGCCATAGTAGATCTTGTCGATGTTGCAATCGATGGCGGCTCCGGCGGTCGCGGTCGGCTTTTCGAGTACGCTTGCGTTCGTCATGGGATTTCTCCTCAAACCTGCGGACGGCCGATGAATCGGCTGAGAATGTTGAAGCCGAGGACAATCATCACCAGCACGAGCGACGCCGCCCAGGCGAGTTCGATCTGGTTGTCGAACGGCATGCTCGAAAAATTATAGATCAGGATCGACAGCGAGGCCGTCGGCTCGGTGATGTTGCGCAGCCAGTAATTGCTGAAAAGGGCGGTGAACAGCAGCGGCGCGGATTCGCCGGCGACGCGCGCCACGGCGAGGATGATGCCGGTCACGATGCTCGGCAGCGCGGTCGGCAGCGTCACGCTCCACACCACCTGCGTATTGGTGCAGCCCATGCCGATGGCGGCGTCCTTCATGCGCTGCGGCACCATGTGCATCGCGCCTTCGGCGGTCAGGGTGATGGTCGGCAGCATCAACACCGCCAGCGCCACGCCGCCGGCCAGAGCCGAATAGCTGCCCATCAGCAGAACCACCGCAGCATAGACGAACACGCCGGCGAGGATCGAAGGAAAGCCCGTCAGTACTTTCGCCAAAAAGCGGGCGACCGACGAGATCCGGCTCAGCGGACGCAACTCCGCCAGATAGATCGCAGCGAAAAGGGCGATCGGAATGCTGATGAGCGAGGCGATGGCGACGGTGACGAGCGTGCCCTGGATGGCGTTGCCGATGCCGCCGCCCATTTCGAAGCCGGCCGGCGGAAGTTCGGTGAACAATTCGCCGTTGAGCCGCGCGCCGCCCTTGACAATCAGCATGTAAAGAACCGAAAGCAGCGGCGTCGCGCCCAAAGCCGCCACCGCCCAGAGGCCGAGGGTCAGAATCAGGTTCCACAGAGCGCGCGGCTCGAACGAATTATAGCCGAGGCTCGGCGGCTTGCCGTCCGAACCCGAAGGGATCGCCATCGCCGGGGTCGCCGGGGAGGCTTCAAAAGCCATTGCAGTCATGCCTTCGCCATCTTTCTCGAGGTCCACAGCAGGATCAGCGTGCCGGCCACGTTCACCACCAGCGTGATCGCCAGCAGCACCAGCGCCGCGTACATCAGCGCCTGGCGCTCGATCGCGCCGGCTTCCGGGAAGTTCGAGGCCAGCAAGGCCGCAAGCGTCGTGGCGGGCGAGAACAGCGACAGCGAAATCTGGTTGGCGTTGCCGATCAGCATGGCCAGAGCCATGGTTTCGCCGAGCGCGCGCCCGAAGCCGAGCACCAGCGCCGAGGAAATGCCGCCCGAAGCCGTCGGCAGGATGACTTTCAGGATGGCTTCCCAGCGCGTCGCGCCCAGTCCGTAAGCCGCTTCCTTGATCTTGTAGGGGACGAGGCCGATCGCGTCCTGCGAGATCGCGGCGACCGTCGGCAAGATCATGATCGACAGCACGATGACGGCGGGCAACATGCCCGGACCGCTCAGCGAGGTGCTGAAGAAAGGAATGAACCCGGCGGCGTCATGAAGCCAGTCGGCGGCGGGGCGGACGAAGGGGATGACGACGAAAATGCCCCAGAGGCCGAACACCACGCTGGGGATCGCCGCCAGCATTTCGATCAGGGTGCGGAACACGGTGGCCAGCGAATGCGGCAGAAAATCCTGGGTCAGGAAGATCGCGATGGAGACCCCGATGAAGCCGCCAATCAGCAAGGCCATCAGCGAACTGTAAAGGGTGCCCCAGATCTGCGGCAGAATGCCGAAAGAACTGTTCTGCACGTCCCATTGGGTATTGACGAGGACGGAGGCGCCGCTGCGCCCGATCGCCGGCAGCGCCTGCCCGCCGATTTCCCACAGGATGTAAATGACGAGCAGGATGATCGCCAGGGCCCCGGCGGCTGCGGCATAAAAGAACGTGCGGTCCACGGCATAGGCCAGGGGCGAGGGCGCCTGCGATACCGACTTGCTGTCGGGCAAAACCAACTGGAACGCCACGGGCGACCTCTCCTGAAAATAGCGACCTATCCGCCAAATGCGCGCGGCGCCCCGGTTCCGGAGCGCCGCGCGATAGCGGGCGAACTTACTGAATTTTCGCCGAGGCGGTGAGCACCTTTTCCGCGACGCTGGCGGGCAGCGGAATATAGCCCATGCTGTCGGCGATCTTCTGGCCGTCGGTCAGGCCGTAGGCGACCAGTTTGCGCAGGATTTCAGCCTTGGCCGGATCCTGCTTGAGGTAGGCCAGCAGCCAGGTGAAGGAGACGATCGGATAGGCCCCTTCGGCTTCCGGATCCTCGACCCAGGCGATCAGGTTGTCGGGAAGCCTGGCGCTCGCCAGCGCGATGGCGCCGCCTTCCGCGCCGGCCTCGACATATTTGCCCGCCTTGTTCTGAAGCAGCGCGGTGTCGGCCTTGGTCAGCTTGGCGTAGCCATATTCGATATAGCCGATGGCGCCGGGGGTCTGCTTGATGGTGGCGGTGACGCCGTCGTTCTTCGGCGCGGCGACGATCTTGTCGCTCTGCGGCCATTGGACGTTGGTGCCGACGCCGACCTGCTCCTTGAACGCAGGGCTGATCGCGCTCAGGTGCTTGGTGAAGACATAGGTCGTACCGCTCGAATCCGACCGGCGGACCACCGTGATCGGCAAGTCGGGCAACTTGAGGTCGGGGTTGGCGGCGACGAGGCGCGGGTCGTTCCAGCGGGTGATCTTGCCGAGGAAAATGTCGGGATAGACGTCGCGCGGCAGCTTGAGATTTTGGGGCTTGCCGGGAAGGTTGTAGGCGAGGACGATTTCGCCGGCGGTCATCGGCAGCAGCACGACGCCGTCCTGGACCTTGGCGATTTCTTCGGGGGACATGGCGGCGTCGCTCGCGGCGAAGTCGACCGTCTTGTTGATCAGATCCTGAATGCCGGCGCCGCTGCCCTTGGCCTGGTAATCGACCGTGGCGCCGGCGGTCTTCTTGCTGAAGTCCTTGAACCAGGCCGCATAAAGCGGGAAAGGGAAGCTCGCGCCCGAGCCGATCAGGCGCAGGTCGGCTGCGGGCGCCGGCGCAATCTGACTGGCCAGGGCAAACAGGGCGGCGACAAGCATAGTGAATTTGCGCTTCATCATTTTCGCTTCCAGGCCTTGGAGTTGCAGGGAAGTAGTCAATCTGCCCTTCAGTCTTCGGGCGGATAAGACCACGCGTTTTATTCCAGTGGATTCAGGAACTTCAGTCGAAAGCCGCTGAACCGGCGACCGCACCCGATTGCGCGTAAAACCGTCCTCGCTTTCGCTCGCCGCCGCCAATCCCTGGCGTCATGAACGACGGGTTGCCGAGTTTGCCGCTTCAATCCGCAATTAGATTAAAAACTCGGCATGACGTTTCCATGACAAGCAGGGTCATGTTTGCCGCGCCGCACAATGGATCCGGCCGAAATTGGAGTGGAGCCAGACACCTAAAGCGATTCAAAAAAATTCCCGTGCGACCGACGGGACTCCTTCTGGTCGAACCGCTTCCCGACGCCAGCCACGCCGCCGTCCCGGCGGCTGGTTACGACACATTTGCGTTAACGCGTCCAAATATCCAGGGACGGTTCCGGCCGGGGCATGCGCCCGCGGATGCCCGCGTTTTTTTGGGAGGCTCCATGATCAAAGTCCATCTTCGCAAGGGCGCGGAATCGCCCGGCGCATCCGACGCGCCAGTCTCCTGCGTCCAGGGCCTTGTATTGGACTCTTCGAGCGAAATTCCCGCCGGCGCCATTTGGATCGATCTGTTCAAGCCGACTTCCGCCGAAGAACGCCAGACCGCAGCCTACCTCGAAATCGACATTCCGACGTCTTCCGACATCGATTATGTCGAACCGCCGGAATCGCTCTATGCGGATCGCGGCGCGCGCTATCTGGGCGCGCAGATGCTCTGCGGCATCGGCGACGCCGCGCAGATGGCGCGTGTCACGTTCATCCTGACCGACCGCTGCATCGTCACCCTGCGCAACGAAGATAGCGACGCTTTCAGCCTGTTTTCGCGTCGTCTCTCCTCCTCGGACGCGCCAGGCATTCGGCCGGAAACATTCTCGCGGGCTTGATCAACACCGTGGTCAACCGTATGGCCCAGGAAATCGAAAACACCGACAAAGGGCTGGAAAAGATCGGGAACTCGATTTTCAATATTTTCGATCCGACCAAAAATCACGATGCCGTCTTCAAGGCCGTATTCTTCGAACTGGGCGCGCAGGCCAAAGGCGTCTCGAACGTCCGTGAAAGCCTGGTTGCGCTGGAGCGCATCCTTCTCTTTATTTTGCCCGATTTCGAAACCGAGGGCGCGCCGACCCAACTTCGCGACGACGTGCGCGCTACCCTGCGCGACTTGCAGTCGCTGGAGGAACACGCCACTTTCCAGACCCAAAAAGTGCAGTTTCTGCTCGACACCACGCTCGGCCTGATCAATCTCGAACAAAGTCATATCATCAAATTATTCTCGGTTCTGGCCGTCATTTTCATGCCGCCGACGCTTTTTGCTTCGATTTATGGGATGAACTTCAAGTTCATGCCGGAACTGGAATGGGCTTACGGCTATCCAATGGCGCTGGTGTTGATGGTAATCTGCTCTGGCTCGCTCTATGCCTATTTCCGCTGGAAGCGCTGGTTGTAACGCCAACGGCCTCTCGGGCTGTCTCGAAGGAATTACCCAAGGAAGGTAAGGGGCAATTCTTCACGGATTTCAAAATAACCCGCCGAAGCGCGTCACTACGTCGCACCCGTGCGTCTATTTTTGCCGCAGCGCACAACGAATTCATGGCCCTGTCATCATTTCGGGATTAACTGTGTCCGATAAACGGTCGCCAAGTTTCGACGCCGGAAGCCGGGATGACGATTTGGCCGAGCCAATGTCGCCACAGCTATCTTCGATGTGACCCCTGCTTCGAGCAGGGTACGAGGCCGCTGTGCGACAAAAATGGCGTCACGCGAGAGGTGAACCATGAGCGCGACAAAGACGAGTTCCCATCGAACCATTTCGAACACGACCTGGTCCCAATTGCAGGTCGGCGACACGGCTTTCCTGGAGCGCGTCTGTTCGGATCGCGACCTGTTCCTGTTCGCCCATGTCTCCGGCAACACCAATCCGCTGATGCTGCCGGCCGAGGAGGGCGCGCCCGCCTCCGACAAACCGGCGCCGCCGCCAGTGGCCCCTTCGATGTGGATCGGGTCGCTGATTTCCGCCGTGCTCGGCAATGTCCTGCCCGGACCCGGCACGCTCTATCGCTCCCAGACCTTCGAATTCGCCCGCCGCGTGCATATCGGCGACCGCCTGCGCATTGCCGTCACCTGCCGGGAGAAGCGCGAGGCGCCCACCGTCGTTTTCGACACCGTCGTTACCGACGCCCAAGGAGCGCTGGTCTGCAAGGGCGTCGCCGTGGTCGATGCGCCGAGCGTAAATGTCGAGACTCCGGCGCGCGAATTGCCGGCGCTGATCCTCGACGAGAAAGACCATTTCGCCCATCTGATCGCGCTGGCGGCGCAATTGCCGCGTCTCAAAGTCGTCGTGGTCTGCCCGGAGGACCATAATTCGCTCGGCGGCGCGCTGCTTTCG
>NZ_CAIUXT010000214.1 GCF_903903185.1 uncultured Rhodoblastus sp. | reverse complement strand
GCTCCCGTTGTCATTGCGATTGTCTTGATGAGTATCATTAGGACTATCATTCTTCACAGCGACACCCGCTCCATCCATGGCCCGACCAGAATGCTAGCGAACGTTCAAAAAATTGGTAGGTGGGGTCGCCGTGCCGCTAACTGTCGTCCAAGCAGCCGACGGCACATTCGCTCCCCTGCGAGAACTGCTGCTCCCATGTAATGTCGGGGTGCAGCAGGGCGACGCGGATGTCGCCGACGAGCTTCTGCGCGCTAAATTTGCTCCATCCCGTCGGACGCTCGCTGAAGCTTACGTCGTAGAAGCTGCGGATCTGACTCTGTTCATGCGCCTACGTGTTCGGCACCAGATCGACGCTCGCATGATTGCAACTTGGTACGCGGCGCTGAACGCGGCCCTGCGCCCAGCAGCGCTTACATACTTGCTACGAGGGAAGCTTCAGCAAGATGTCCTGAAATGGTTGGTGGGTGCTGAGAATCGACCCGACTGGCTCGTAGACTACGATGAAGTTCGCGAGATGCTCGAGGGACTCGCAGAGGAGCGCTGGCGTTCGCAGGCGCTTCTCGCGGCATTGTTTCCCGAACACTTTGAGAGTTTGCCGGATTCATCGGGCCCGCGTCCGTTACCGGAGTCGACGAAGCGTAGCTTCTTTGAGCGGCTCGATGGCTGGTGGAATGATGACAATGTCCGCCGTGGTGTGATCGAGTCGTACGAGACTGACGCTTGGCCTGAGTGGCTTCGACGTGATGGCCTTGCAGAGGGCCTCCAATCTGGCTCCGACGATCACTGGTTCGGGCTCCTCGTGCTCGGTTCTTGTCGCAGCATCGGTCGCTCAGAAGAAAGCCATCATCGCAGCTTTCTCGAAAAAGCCCACAGCGAGGGTTGGTGGGACGTATTCAAAAATCCTGACGATGTCGAAGCTTGGATGAATGTGCTTCGCATGTGGCAAGACAATGCAACGGCGAACCTTACATACCCGCGGTGGATGTCGCTATTCCCGGCGATCTATCAATTAAGCCGATATTTGCCGAAGTACCGGAGGCTGCTCACATCTGCAGGGAAGAGACCCAAAGAGCTCCTTCGTGTGACATGTCTGCTCGCACCGCGGGTTGATGAAGCTCTCACTGGAGCAGGCCAGCATTTCGACGCCCCACCGGCGCCGCTCAACATCGGCCTGCATTGGGTTTTGCGCGAGCTCGTTCGCCTGGGCGTTCTCGATGGTGATCACGTCTTTCAAGATTGCTGGGTGCCGTCAGATCGCCTCTTTCGATTCCTCCAACCCCTCGGCCTCGAGCCGCCCGACGGCGGATGCCCCAACTCGGTGAAGGCGCAAGCAATTTTTGAGTTTCTCGCCGCGGAACTTAAAACCGAGCGGCCCAATTTGCATCGTGCATTCGACATACCTCTTCTTCACATCAGCTCGAATAGCGATCTCCGACGGCATTTTGGATTGGAAGAGCAATGACGGGGTTCACCAAAGACGCTGTTGTGCAACACATCCGCTTTGGGCGCGGACGCGTCCGTTTGGATGACGGCGACAGCGTCGTCGTTCGTTTCGAGCACGGCGTCGAGGAGTGCCTAGCCGCAGAACTGGAGCTGGTCGAGGGCCTCACGGAGCGTGTGACCGCAGCGAAGCTCGATCCTGCGCTCAACGTCATCGCCCGAATCCTTGGTCACTGCATCCTTTCGGTAAATGACTCCTGGGGCGTTTTCTCCCGCTCGCGCATCAATTTGCTGCCTCACCAGCTTTGGGTTTGCAAGCGAGTGCTGGAAACATGGCCAACGCGGTGGCTTGTGGCCGATGATGTGGGACTTGGTAAGACGATCGAGGCCGGTCTTATTCTCACGCCGCTCTTGTTCTCAGGCCGCGTTCGCCGACTGCTGATTCTGGCGCCCGCCAGCCTAGTGGAGCAGTGGCAGGTCCGGCTCCGGGAAATGTTCGACATCCGGGTGTCGGCCTACGCACCTGCGGTGGATACCGAGGCCTCCGACTACTGGAACACGCACGACAAAATCGTAGCGTCGGCGCACACGCTTCGACTGGATATAGGTGGTCGTTGGAAACGTCTGATGGAAGCCAAGCCATGGGATCTCGTGCTCGTAGATGAGGCGCACCACATGAACACGGACGAGGATGGACGCCGTACCTTGTCCTTTCAAGTCGTAGAGCGCCTCCAGTCGCTCGGTCGGATTCAGTCGATGGTGCTTTTCACAGGCACACCCCATCGCGGCAAAGACCATGGGTTTCTGTCGCTGCTGAAACTCCTCCACCCGAGCGAATTCAATCCGCAGGAACCCCTTGAGTCGCAAGTTCACAAGCTGCGCAACGTTATGATCCGCAACAACAAGCACCGAGTTACCGATATGAGGGGCAATCCGCTGTTCACCCCCGTGCGACAGCAGCGAGAGACCTACTCTTACTCACCTGAGGAGGCGCGCTTCTACGATAAGCTCACTGAATTCATCACGACCGGAAAGGCCTATGCAGCCGGTCTTGGGCGTCAAGAGCGCCGAACGGCGATCCTCGTTCTCATCACGATGCAGAAACTGGCTTCGAGTTCCGTAGCCGCCGTACACCGCGCCCTCGCTCGACGGTTAGTCCGATTGCAGGAGGCGAAAGTAAAGATCGAGGAGTCGACCCCACAAGTTGCTCGGATTGAGGAGCTACTCGCGGACGACGATCCTGCAAACATGGACGAGCTCTCTAGGCTCGAAGAGGAGGTCGTTGAGAACCTCGGTCGGGCGGTGAACCTCAACCCGAACGAGATTCCTGCGCTTGAAGAGCTTCTGGCTGCAGCAGACGATGTGGTCAAAGAGACGAAGATCGAACGAATCCTCGAGGTGGTGGAGGAGTCGTTCACCGGCAGGTCGGTGCTGTTCTTCACTGAGTACAAGGCGACGCAGGCGCTGCTCATGAGTGAACTACAGAACCGCTATGGCGATGGATGCGTGACGTTCATCAATGGCGATGGGGTCGTCGAAGGCGTGAAGAGCGCCCATGGACGCACTTCAAACCAAAAGGAGGACCGACGGAGAGCTGCCGAGCGGTTCAATCGCTCCGAGGTGCGCTTCCTCGTTTCAACCGAGGCGGCCGGCGAAGGCATCGATCTTCAGCAGAGCTGCAGCGCGCTGATCCACGTGGACCTCCCATGGAATCCAATGCGCTTGCATCAGCGCCTCGGTCGATTAAGCCGCTATGGACAGACGCAGCCCGTTGACGTTGTAACGGTTCGAAATCCAGACACGGTCGAAAGCAGGATTTGGCAGTGTCTCGATCAGAAGCTCGATCGGATCACATTGGCTTTCCAGGGGGCAATGGATGACCCCGAGGACATGCGCCAGTTAGTTATCGGAATGGCATCGCCGCGTATGTTCACCAAGGTCTTCGCAGACGCTGGGTCGGAGCTTCGTGGACAGCGTCTCGATCACTGGTTTGACGCGAAGACAGCGACTTTCGGCGGCGAGGATGCGGTCGAAACTGTTCGTAGTCTTGTCGGGAACGCAGCACGCTTCGATTTCAACGAGGTCGCGAACCAGATCCCGAAGGTGGACTTGCCCGACCTTGTTCCGTTCTTCAAGGCTACGCTCGCCGTCTTGGGAAAGCGCCCGACTCAGGCGGATGAAATTCGCCTGAGCTTCAAGACCCCATCGCCTTGGATGGACGACTTCACCATCACCGATCGGTATGATCTTCTATTTGCCCGCGAACCAAGGCCTAGGGATGGAGAGGACGTGGCAGGAATTGGCTTGCGGGTCGTCGACCGAGCGGTTAGGTTCGCTAGTCAGCTTCTAGACGGCTTTGGGGCCATCGGAGAATTGGATGCTCCACTGGCGGTCTTCGCCCTGCGAGATCGCATTACTGGCTCAGACGGTCCTGTCCGAACGATCATTGTCGGCGTTATGCAAAACGCATTCGGGAAATGGACTTTGCTTCGCGATTGGGAACTTATCAAACTTCTGAACCCGCTGGCGGACAAGCCGCGGAGCCAAGTCCTTTCCGCAGTAATGCGCACCGAAACGGGTGTGATGGACATCCTCGCTGCAGCGCAGTTGTATGTAGAATCACTGCTCAGTCAATTGGACCTTCCGTTCAAACTTCCAACCATAGAACGTCTTGCTTGCCTGCTGCCCGGAGCACTCGAGCAGCCGCCACCCAAGGCCTAAGTGGGTTTCGCATAGATAACGGATTTTTCTTATTAAGATAAACTTGTCTGTAACTGCTCACCCCTTTCTGGAGCTTGGCTTTCCCTATAGCGTCGTTACTGAGTGTGATAGGTGTACTGTTGCGCGACGGGTGACGACGGCAGGTGATGGTTATAGAAAATAAGGTGGTTTGCAGAGTGGCATTGATTCTAGCGACATTTTGCGATCCGGGCTATAACCATATTCAAAATCACCGGTGATTCTGGAAATGCGTGTGAATGAGCGTCTTGATAGTGTTGAAGTTTCTCATAATGCCAATTTCGTCTAAATGACCTAAAATTGAAATAACGAGTTCGGACTAGCAATGACAATCCACGTACCATCCCCTGGTTCAATGATCCGCGTCAGGTCAGCAACCTGGAAGGTATTAGGTTGTGAGCGGCGTCCGGACGGAAATATTGTTTCTTGCCGAGGCGTGGCAGGCATCGTAAAGGGTAAAGCTGCACGCTTCGTTCTCGAGCTCGAAACTGATTACGAACTCCTCGACCCGGCGGCGAAAATGCTTGTTCCCGACCGTTCCCCCGGTCTGACAGACACAAAGCTTTTCCTCGAAGCTGCCTTTAGGTCGACTCCGACTACCACTAATACTCCCCTGACCTTGGGCAAGGCGGCGATAGACGATCTCGCATTCCAGCATGTGCCGGTGCGGATCGCGTTATCCCAGGATCGGGTTCGCCTGCTAATTGCCGATGACGTCGGTCTGGGAAAAACGCTCGAGGCGGGGCTGATCACCGCCGAGCTAATTCTGCGGGGCAGGGCGAATCGAATCCTTGTAGTCACAACGCGCTCCATGCTCACCCAATTCCAGAAAGAGTTCTGGACCCGTTTTTCTATTCCGCTCGCGCGGCTCGATAGCGCCGCTATTCGTCGGATGCGTAACCAGATCCCTGCGCATTACAATGTGTTCGATCAGTTCGATCGCTCGATCATCTCGATCGACACGCTGAAACAAGACAGTCAGATCCGCGCGGCGATCGAAGAATGCAGTTGGGACCTGATCATTATCGACGAGGCCCATAATGCCGCGAAGCGTGTGCGCTCAAACGGAGGACAGAGCCTCCGTTCGCGTCTGGCGAAACTCTTGTCGCGCAGGGCCGACTCGCTGCTGTTGTTGACAGCGACCCCGCATGACGGCTCGCATGAAAGTTTCGCCAGCCTGATTGAAATGCTCGACCCGACACGGGTCCCCGATCCAACAGATCTGCACCGGGCGGATATCGAAGACTTGGTGGTCCGGCGCTTTCGCTCATCGCCCGAGGTTCTCGCAGCCATAGGCAAGACGGTGCCCAAAAGAACGTTATACCGGCGCGATTTTCCTTTGAGTTCGTCGGAGGAGGATGCGTACGAAGCCATTGCGGAGCTGCGTCTAGATCTCGACGCGGAAGGTGGACGCAGCCGCGCCATCGACCTGTTTCGCACGACTTTGGCAAAGGCGATCTTTTCGAGCCCTGCGGCGTGCCTCGAATCGGTGCTCGGGCGGATCGACCGGATTGATCGCGGAACGGCGCGCGGCACTGCAAAGGATCGCGAGAAACTTTCCGAGCTGGCCGATCTGCTCAAAGCCATCCATGTTTCTGACTTCAGCAAGTACCAGAACCTCTTGAAGCTCTTCAGAGAAATCGGCTGGACGGGGCGCGATCGCCGGGAACGCTTGGTGATCTTTTCCGAAAGAATTCGAACGGTGGCTTGGCTGGAAGAACGCTTAAAAGCCGATCTTAGCCTCTCCGACGAAATGATTGGAAGGATCGATGGCGGCAGCGTCGAGGCGGATGAAAAGACGCAGCGCCTGTTGGAAGATTTCGGTCAGGAGAACGCGCCAATCCGCATCCTTCTTGCCTCGGACATGGCGTCCGAAGGGTTGAACCTGCATTATCAGAGCCACAGACTGATCCACTTCGATCTGCCTTGGTCGCTGCTGCGCTTTCAACAACGAAATGGCCGCATCGACCGCTATGGCCAGGACCGTGCACCCCAGATCTATTACTTCGTGGGCGAGAGCAGCCATCCGAAAGTGCGGGACATGTGGGTGCTCGAAAAACTCGTCGAAAAAGATGTCGCGGCTCAGAAAGGCGTTGGGGATCCAGCCGTCTTCCTTGGCGTCGGCGATGCCGAACTCGAGGAGGAGATCGTCGCTGCGGCCGTAAGCGCTGGCATCGGTGCCGAGGCATTCGGCGAAGAGATGGACAAGCGCGCCCAAAAGGCCAGTAGTCGCGCGCTGTCCGTGGACGACGAGTTTGACGCCCTCTTTGGCGACTATTCTGGAGTCGATCATTCCGCGTCGGCGACCGCGCCAACCTCCATTGCCGATGGCGCGCCGCCGCGACTTTTTGCTGACACGTTCAGTTATTCGCGCGCCATGCTCCAAAGGCTGGCCGCGCCGCAAGACGGAATATTCAAGTCTGCTCCAGTCGTGGATGATACGAGTCGCCTGATCCGCATGCGCGTCCCTGATGACATGATGAGCGATGGCGGACTCGGCTACGCGCGGGACGATGATGTCGATGACCGCTATATGCCAATCGAATGCGTGGGGCCGGGCGGCATCGTTGAGCTGACAGACCAGGCTGGCGTTATCAACACGGCGATCGAACGCGCCAAGACTGAGGAGCGAACTTGGCCTGCGGTCCAGTATCTATGGGATGGGCATCCAATTCTGAGTTGGTTTGGTGATCGGGCCGAGGCCTTCTTTCCTGAAGGCAGCGCGCCGCTCTGCAGCCTTCGTGGACGCCTTGCCCCCGGTGAGGTTGTCGTCATCCTTCACGGCGCGATTCCGAACGCGATGGGGGCGCCGGTTGTGGATCAGTGGGCGGCTGTCTCTGTCCGAGATGGGCGCGTTGCTGCAATCGAACCGCTCAACGATTTCGTGGCCAGGGCGGGGCTGGCTGGCAATACGCCGAACAGCGGAAAGCCGGACGTTGAAACTGCTCGAAGCGCCTTGGCGCTGGCTGTGGACGCTTTTCAGACTAATCTCGTCGGCATTCGAAAAGCTCGCGAAAAGGAAATCGAAGGGGGCTTGAATAAGGTGCTCGACCGCCTGGCTCATTTTGAGGGTCGGTTCCAGCGGCAGCTCCAACTGAAGTTTTCCGATCTTCCGGACAGGGACGAAGGATTGTCGATTGCGCAGCGCCGTCAAAAGGCGCAACGCGACAACCGGGCGGACGAGATTGGACAGCTTTTTGACGATTGGGCGTCGTGGCATGACCGCACCCGGCGGATGGTGAACGACCCGAACCCTTATGTTGAAGTCAAAGCAGTGTTTCAGGGGTAGGCATGGATCTCAGCGGCATCGAGAACGAGGCGGAATTCTTTCCAGCGGGAACTTTGTCCGACGCGCTGCAGGATGAATTGCGTGAAATCACATCGCGCTGGTCGAGTGCGAGCGATGCAGATAATCCTGCCGCCCGTCTGACCCAAGCCGCTGACCCCTATCTGGCGGCATTGCGTCAGATGCGGAATCCTCAGAATCGCGAGCGGCGAGCCGAGCTGCGACGCAACGCGACATATGCCCTCGCGACGGCGCTTGGATACGACTATCAACGATTGGCGTTGCCGACGTCCCTGGACGGCGCGCCGTTTGTGCCACTGATTGGCCGCGTTGCGGACGCCGAAGGCCGCGATCTGGTTTGGCTTCTCGAAGCCCCTCTCGAAGGGGCTGAGGACGAATCCTCGGACCCGCTCGGAGGGAGTTTTTCCGCCGAACAATTCGCGGAGAATGAACGGGAATTCGCGGAGACAGGACGTGCCATCGAGGAAATCCTCGGCGATGGAATCTTTGGGCTGAGAAACGCTCCACAACATGTGCTGATTTTCGCCCTGTCGCAAATTGTGCTGGTAAGTCGGCACAAATGGCCCGCGCGTTCGGTGCTGCGTTTCGATCTGCAGGAGATCTTTACCCGCAAGGACGCGGACACGCTTGCCGTCATGGCCTGCTTGATCTCCCGCGAGGCGCGGGTGCCCAGGCATGGCATTCCGATCGCGGATCGCATCGAGGAAGAGGCGCAGCGCAACGCCAACGCTGTGACCACTTCCTTGAAGGGGACGGTCCGGGACGCCATCGAGTTTCTCGGCCAGGAAGTACTCGATATCACTGGAGGCAAATATCCGGCGGGGCCCCGTCAAGGCGTTTGGATCGACGGCCCCGAGCTGTCCCTGGAATGCCTGCGTTTCATGTACCGCCTGCTTTTCCTGTTTTATGCCGAGGCTAACCCGCGGCTGAATATTCTGGACTTGCGGGATCCGGTCTATGCGAGCGGCTACAGCGTCGAAGCCCTTCGGGAACTGGAGTCGGTTCGCCTCAGGACGCCAGCCGAAAAAAACGGAACCTATCTCTGGGACAGCCTCCAGCGCACGCTGACGCTGCTCTATGACGGAACCGGGAATGCGTTACGCCTGCCGGCGGTGAAGGTTGCACTTCTGGATCCGGAACAGACTCCGATCCTGAACGCCGTCCGGCTTCGGAACGAGGCTATCCAGAAGGTGATACGGCTTCTGTCGTTAAAGAAATCACGCAGTGGAACCGGCCGAATTTCTTACGCCAAGCTCGGCATCGGTCAGTTAGGCGCGGTTTACGAAACGTTGATTTCTTTCACCGGCGTCGTGGCGAAACAGGATCTGATTGAGCTGCGTCCACAGACAGGGCGCGGCGCGACCGAGGCCGAAGAAGAGGGGCAGGAATCCGGCGAGGCGGAGGCCGAGGAAGGCGACGAAATGGGCGACGCTCCGGATGATGAAATCGACGAAGAGGAGGTCTCCCGGAATGATCGGGTTGAACTCCTGGCCCCAAGTTATTTTGTCGCCCGCAGTCGGATCAATGAATTCAGTCCAGAGGAAATCGTCTTCCGGGGGCCAGAGGCTCGCATTTACAAGAAGGGGACCTTCATCTATCGCCTCGCCGGCCGCGATCGGGAAAAGTCCGCATCATATTACACGCCGGAGCCTCTTGCCCGCCTGTTGGTCAAGCATGCATTGATGGAGCGCTGCAAGGGATTGCCTGCTGACGAACTCCTGGAGCTGAAAATTCTGGAGCCCGCCATGGGCTCCGCGGCGTTCCTGGTCGAAACGACAAACCAACTCGCTGACCTCTATCTCGAACGTAAGCAGCAAGAAGTTGGCCGCACCATCCCGCAGGACCAAATCCTTCACGAAAAGCAGAAGGTCCGGTCTTTCATCGCCGACCGCAACTGCTTCGGCGTGGACTTGAATCCCGTCGCCGTCGAACTTGGCGCCATTTCGCTTTGGCTGAATGGCTTGCACGCGAGCGATTTCTCGCCTTGGTTTGGAGACCGACTTCATGCCGGGAATTCGCTGATTGGCGCACGCCGTGCGTCCTATCCGCCGGCTTTGATGACCGTGAAGAAAAAGGGCGATCTCTGGTTTAACGAAAAGCCGCAGGAGATCGGCTGGAAGGGGCGCCTTCCCGCCGGCCAAATCTGGCAATGGCTTTTGCCCGCCAAGGATATGGCGAAATTCGACAAGGACAAGTCGATCGAGGAATTCGCGCGTGAGGCCCAGGAGAAGATCAAGGCTTGGCGCAGCGGCGGGTTTTTCGACAAGCTCGAACCGCATGAGGTCAAGCTCCTCCAAAAACTCAGTCGAGTAGCGGAGGAGCTTTTCGATATCGTCGCCGCAGACCTGGCGAAGAGCCGAATAGCTACGAGCGACGCCATCACACTCTGGCCAGACAAAATCATGCCCGGCGCCAAGGGTGTCGACTTCCATGTCAAGGATCAGCGGAATCGAAAGCTGATCGGCGCCGAGCACGCTTCAAACACGCTACCGTATCACCGGCTCAAGACGGCGATGGATGGTTAGCGGCACGGCGATCCCATCTACCAATTCTCTGAGCGTTCGCTAGCATCCCGGGCAGGCCATGGATGCGTCGGGTGTCGCCGTGAAAAATGATAGTCCTAATGATACTCATCAAGACAATCGCAACGATAACGGGAGTTATCGCCGGATCGAGCTGATCACCGGGACGACGCGCCGGCGGCGCTGGAGCGATGACGAACGAGCGCGGATTTTGGCGGAAAGCTTCGAGCCGGGCGCGAACATCTCGGCGGTCGCCCGCCGGCATGGTGTGCATGGCGGTCTGCTGCACTCCTGGCGCAAGAAAG
>NZ_CAIUXT010000213.1 GCF_903903185.1 uncultured Rhodoblastus sp. | reverse complement strand
GACGCCCATGGGCTCGAATGGGAAAAAGCCTGGGCCATCACCCAGGCGACCTTCTCCTACACCAATCACACCCTGTTGCCGGAGGCGCTCGAAACCTGGCCGGCGCCGCTGATGGAGCGGCTGCTGCCGCGCCACATGCAGATCATCTATCTTATCAACGCCCTGCATCTCGACCGCCTGCGCCGCTCCGGCCACAACGATCCCGGCAACCTCGCATCGCTGTCGCTGATCGACGAGCATAACGGCCGCTATGTGCGCATGGGCCATCTCGCCTTTCTCGGCTCGCACAAGGTCAATGGCGTCTCCTATCTCCATACCGAACTCGTCAAGCAGACGGTTTTCCACGATCTGCACGAGGTCTTCCCCGACCGCATCGTCAACAAGACCAACGGCGTCACCTTCCGCCGCTGGCTGATCGAGGCCAATCCGCATCTCACCCGCCTGCTCATCGAGACGCTCGGAAAATCCGTGCTCGACGATTTCACGCAGCTCGAAAAACTCGAACCATTGGCCAGCGATCTCGATTTCCAGAAGCGCTTCGCCGCCGCGAAACTCGCCAACAAGGAGGCTCTGGCCAAGGTCATCGCCGACCGGCTGCTGATCCGGGTCGATCCGACCGCGCTGTTCGACGTTCAGATCAAGCGCATCCACGAATACAAGCGGCAATTGCTCAATATTCTGGAGACCATCGCCCTTTACAACGACATTCGCGCGCAACCCATGCGCGACTTCGTGCCGCGCGTGAAAATCTTCGCCGGCAAGGCGGCGGCGAGCTATCATCAGGCCAAGCTCATTATCAAGCTGGCCAATGACGTGGCGCGGGTGGTCAACAACGATCCGACCGTGCGCGACCTGCTCAAGGTGGTTTTCCTGCCCAATTACAATGTCAGTCTCGCGGAATCGATCATCCCCGCCGCCGATCTGTCGGAGCAGATTTCAACGGCGGGCATGGAGGCCTCCGGCACCGGCAACATGAAGATGGCGCTGAACGGCGCGCTGACCATCGGCACGCTCGACGGCGCCAATGTCGAAATCCGCGAAAGGGTCGGCGACGACAATATTTTCATCTTCGGTCTGACCACCGAACAGGTGGCCGAGCGCCGGCGCAACGGCATCGACGCGCGCGAAACCATCGCCCAGTCGCCGATCCTGCGCGAAGTGCTGGATTCGGTGGCCCATGGCGTGTTTTCGCCGGATGACCGCTCCCGCTACTCCCAGCTCGTCGACGTGCTGACCTATTACGACCATTTCCTCGTGACGGCGGATTTCGACGCCTATTACGCCGCGCAGCGCGCGGTGGACCGCAAATGGCGCGACCGGAAGTCCTGGCAGCGTTCGGCGATCCTCAACACCGCCCGCACCGCCTGGTTCTCCTCCGATCGCGCCATTGCCGAATATGCCGAGGAAATCTGGAACGTGCCGGTGCGCGAGGGGTTGGAGCCGTTTGCCTGAGCGAAACTCTCGGGAAGGGGTCGGGGGTGAATGGCGCCAACAGCCGTTCGGACCGCCGGCCCCTTTTCACGCGCTTTCGGCGAGGCGCAAGGTTTGTCGCGCCCGGCCCCGCCGCGCGCGGCTATTCACCAAGAGTTCGGGATTTTCTTGATAATACTATGTGTTTAGATTAATTTTCGAGCGTCCGTTCGACGCATGAAAACGCCTCGAAACGGCGCCAAACGCGAAGCTTGAATTGAGATGGCGCAAAGCTTTAATTCCGGCTCTGCGCTAGACAAAGGAGGCGCGTCGGGCGGAAGATTCTGGACAGGTGCGGCCGCGTCCGGCAGGATCGAAAACAAGGCCGAAAAAAGCAGGGCGGAGACAGATATGAAGATCGCAGCGCACGCCCCTCTCGCGCGCCAGGCCCTCGCTTATGTGCTGGCCGGCGGACGCGGTTCCCGTCTGATGGAGCTGACCGACCGACGCGCCAAGCCGGCGGTCTATTTCGGCGGCAAGTCGCGGATCATCGATTTCGCCTTGTCCAACGCCCTCAATTCAGGGGTGCGCCGCATCTGCGTCGCCACGCAATACAAGGCGCACAGCCTGATCCGCCATTTGCAGCGCGGCTGGACCTTTCTGCGGCCCGAACGCAACGAAAGTTTCGACGTCCTGCCCGCCTCGCAGCGCGTCTCGGAGGACAAATGGTATGTCGGCACCGCCGACGCCGTGTTCCAGAACGCCGACATCGTCGAGGATTACGCGCCGCAATACATCATCATCCTGGCCGGCGACCATGTCTATAAAATGGACTACGAACTCATGCTCCAGCAGCATGTGGACCAGCACGCCGACGTGACGGTGGGCTGTCTCGAAGTCTCGCGCGAGGAGGCGACCGGCTTCGGCGTGATGGGGATCGACGAAACCGACCGCATCGTCACCTTTGTCGAAAAGCCGAAGAATCCGCCGCCCATACCGGGAAAGCCCGACCGCTGCCTCGCCAGCATGGGCATTTATGTGTTCGAGACCAAATTCCTGTTCGACTTGCTGCGCGCCGACGCCGAGGACATTAATTCGAGCCATGATTTCGGCAAGGATCTGATCCCCTACGTCGTCACCAACGGCAAGGCGGTGGCGCATCGCTTTTCCGATTCCTGCGTGCGCTCGGAAAACGAGACCCGCGCCTATTGGCGCGACGTCGGAACCCTCGACGCCTATTGGGCCGCCAATATCGACCTGACCGAAATCACCCCGGAACTCGACCTGTTCGACCGCAACTGGCCGATCTGGACCTATAACGAACTGACCCCCCCGGCGAAATTCGTGCATGACGTCGAAGGCCGGCGCGGACAGGCCATTTCCTCGCTGGTTTCGGGCGGCTGCATCCTTTCCGGCGCCTCGCTGCGGCGCAGCCTGCTGTTCAACAATGTGCGGGTCAATTCCTTCGCCCAGGTGCATTTTTCGGTGGTTTTGCCCGATGTCGACATCGGTCGCTCGGCCCGGCTCAAAAATGTCATCGTCGATCGCGGCGTCCGCATTCCGGAAGGGATGGTCATCGGCGAAGATCCGGAACTCGACGCGACGCGGTTCCGCCGCAGCGAACAGGGAATCTGCCTGGTCACCCAGCCGATGATCGATCGGCTGTCCTGATGCCGGATCTGGTTGCGCTGTCGATCGCGTCCGAGATTTTCCCTCTGGTCAAGACCGGCGGCCTGGCCGATATCGCCGGCGCCCTGCCTCTGGCTCTGGCGCAGGAAAATGTAGCCGTCTCCACGCTGGTTCCGGGCTATCCCGCCGTGCTCGACGCGCTCGCGGGCGCGGAGCCGGTGGCGGAATTCGCAGACCTGCTCGGCGGCCCGGCGCGCATCCTGCGCGGCAAGGCCGGGGAACTCGACCTGTTCGCGCTCAACGCACCGCATCTCTATCTGCGCCCCGGCGGCCCCTATATCGGCGCCGACGGGATCGACCATCCCGACAACGCCCAGCGCTTCGCCGCGCTGTCTCAGGCCGGCGCGGCGCTTTCGCAGGGGCTGGCGGCCAATTTCACGCCCGACATCGTCCATGGCCACGACTGGCAGGCGGGGCTGACCGCCGCCTATTTGCGCTTCAGCGGCAAGCGCGCGCCGCCCTTCGTCTTCACCATCCACAATCTCGCCTTCCAGGGGGTTTTTCGCGCCGGACTGCTGGCGCCGCTCGGCCTGCCCGCAACCAGTTTCGTCACCGGGGGACTGGAATTTTACGACCAGATCAGCTTCCTCAAGGCCGGCATCAATTTTTCCGACGCCATCACCACGGTCTCTCCAACCTATGCGCGCGAAATTCTCCAGCCCGACCAGGGCATGAGCTTCGACGGCATTTTGCGCGCACGCGAGGAGGTGCTTTACGGCATTCGCAACGGCATCGACACCCAGGTCTGGAACCCGGCCGCCGACCCGCTGATCGCGAAGAACTTTTCCAACCGCAAGCTTGCCGCCCGGGCGGAAAACACCCACGCCCTGCGCCGGAAAACGGGGCTGGCCGAAATCGACGGCGCGCTGCTGCTCGGCGTCGTCAGCCGGCTGTCGAGCCAGAAGGGGCTCGACCTCGTTCTGGAGTGCCTGCCCTTGTTCGAACCGCTCAATCTGCAACTGGTCCTGCTCGGCGCCGGCGATCCGGAGCTGGAGGAAGCCTTTGCCGAGGCGGCGGCCGCGGCGCCGGAACGGATCGCCGCGCATTTCGGCTATTCGGAAGGTCTCGCCCACCTGATTCAGGCCGGCGCGCATGTCCTGCTCGCGCCCTCGCGGTTCGAGCCTTGCGGCCTGACCCAATTATGCGCGCTGCGCTATGGCGCCGTGCCGTTGACTTCGCGGGTCGGCGGCTTCGCCGACACGATCATCGACGCCAATGACATGGCGCTGTCGGCAGGCTGCGCCACCGGCCTGCAATTCACCCCGGTCGCCGCCGACGCGCTGGCCGCCGCCCTTCGCAAGGCCGCCGGAATTTTCGCCAATCCCGCTCTTTGGCGCCAGATCCAGCTCAATGGCATGAAGAGCGACGTGGGCTGGACCCAGCCCGCCAGGACTTACGCCAACCTGTTCCGGAAAATCGCCGCATGAACGCTCCGCCGCCCATCCAGACCGTCGCGACCACGCCTTTCGCCGACCAGCGCCCCGGCACTTCCGGCCTGCGCAAGAAGACGACGGTGTTTCAGCAGCCGCATTATCTCGCCAATTTCGTCCAGTCGATCTTCGCCTCGCTGGAAGGATATGCCGGGAAAACGCTGGTGCTCGGCGGCGACGGGCGCTACTTCAACCGCGAGGCGATCCAGATCGTCCTGAAGATGGCGGCGGCCAACGGCTTTGGCGAAATCGTCGTCGGACGCGGCGGCATCCTTTCCACCCCGGCCGCCTCGGCGGTGATCCGCGCCGAGAAGGCCTTTGGCGGCATTGTCCTGTCGGCAAGCCATAATCCCG
This sequence comes from uncultured Rhodoblastus sp., assembly GCF_903903185.1. Lineage (GTDB taxonomy): Bacteria > Pseudomonadota > Alphaproteobacteria > Rhizobiales > Beijerinckiaceae > Rhodoblastus. The sequence continues at coordinate 18,273 of NZ_CAIUXT010000213.1, read as the reverse complement.
GCGGGCCGGACGGCGATTTCGGCATCAAATATAATATTTCCAACGGCGGCCCCGCCCCGGAGAAAATCACCGAGGCGATTTTCGACCATAGCCGGACCATCGAGAGCTATAAAATCGTCGAGGCGCCCGATGTCGATCTCGACACGCTCGGCGAAACCCGGCTCGGCGCGACGAAGGTCCGCGTCATCGATCCGGTCGCCATCTATCTCGACCTGATGGAGAGCCTGTTCGACTTCGACGCCATCGCAGCCATGTTTCGCGCCGGCTTCACCCTGAAATTCGACGCGATGAGCGCGGTCACCGGTCCCTACGCCAAGGCGATTTTCGAGGAACGGCTCGGCGCGGCGCCGGGTAGCGTGATCAACGCCGAACCGCTGGAGGATTTCGGCGGCCATCATCCCGACCCCAATCTCGTCCACGCCAAACATCTCCTCGATCTTGCCCTGTCGCCGCACTCGCCCGATCTCTGCGCGGCGTCGGATGGCGACGGCGACCGCAATCTGGTGATCGGGCGCGGAATCTTCGTCACGCCATCCGACAGTCTGGCGATCATCGCCGCCAACGCCCATCTGGTCAAAGGCTATAGCGGCGGCATCGCCGGCGTCGCGCGCTCGATGCCGACCAGCCGCGCCGCCGACCGCGTCGCGCAAAAGCTCGGGATCGGCATCTACGAGACGCCGACGGGATGGAAATTCTTCGGCAATCTGCTCGACGCCGGCCGGGTCACGATCTGCGGCGAGGAAAGCGCCGGCGCCGGCTCGAACCATGTGCGCGAGAAGGACGGGCTCTGGGCGGTGCTGATGTGGCTCAACATCCTCGCCGTCCGCAAACAGAGCGTCGCCGAGATCGTGCGCGGCCATTGGGCGGAATATGGCCGCAATTATTATTCGCGCCACGATTACGAGGAAGTGGCGAGCGAAGGCGCCAACGCGCTGATCGCGGATCTGCGCAAAAAGCTGCCGAGCCTTCCCGGACAAACCTTCGGCGCGCTCAAGATCGAGGCGGCGGACGATTTCGCCTATCACGACCCGATCGACCAATCGATCTCGAAACAGCAGGGCGTCCGTATTCTTTTCGCGGATGGTTCGCGCATCGTTTATCGCCTGTCCGGCACCGGCACCTCGGGCGCGACCTTGCGCGTCTATATCGAGCTTTTTGAGCCCGATCCGGCCAAACACGATCTCGAAACGCAAGGCGCACTGGGGGCCTTGATCCCCCTTGCCGAATCTCTGGCCGATATCCGCGGGCACACCGGGCGAACCGAGCCAAGCGTCATCACATGAGGGAAATCTGGCCGAAACAGATATTGCGCGGCGCGGGGCCGGCCGCAGGGCGAGTTGTTTCGTCGCGCCGCGCATTGACGTTTCGGGGGACATCGCTTGTTGGCTGAAGACTTTTCGATCTCCCCCGGTTCGCCCGACCAGCTCGGCCTTGTTCTCTCCCCGCAAGGCGGCAATTTCGCGCTCTATTCCGAAACCGCCACGGCGGTCGACTTCTGCCTGTTCGATGCGGCGGATCGAGAGATCGCGCGCCTGCGCCTGCCCGGACGCAGCGGCCCCGTCTTCCATGGTTTCATCCACGGCTTGCAGGCCGGGGCGCGTTACGGTCTGCGCGTCCACGGCCCCTACGATCCCGCGCAGGGCGCCCGTCATAACCCTGCCAAGCTGCTGATCGATCCTTACGCGCTCGGGCTCGACCGCTTCATCGAGCCGCATCCGTCGATGCTGGGTTTTGACGCCGACGGTCTGCCGTCGCGCGGCGACAGCGCGCCTTTTGTCGCCAAGGCCATAGCCCAGAGCCCGGTTCTCGCGCCCTCGCCGCCGCGCGCCAAAAAATCCTGGCCGCAAACCATGATCTATGAACTTCATGTGCGCGGTTTCACTAGGCTCATGCCGGAAATCCCCGATCGGCAGCGGGGAACTTTCGCCGGCCTCGCCCATCCGGCCGCCATCGCCCGTCTGCAAAATCTCGGCGTCACCACGCTGGAGCTGCTGCCCTGCGCCGCCTGGATCGACGAGCGGCATCTGCCGCCTCTGGGGCTGACCAATTACTGGGGCTATAATTCCGTCGCCTTCATGGCGCCCGACCCGCGTCTCGCGCCGGGCGGCTGGAAGGAAGTGCGCGAATCCGTCGCCACGCTGCAGGCGGCGGGGTTCGACGTGCTGATCGACATCGTGCTCAACCATAGCGGCGAAAGCGACCAGTTCGGCCCCACGCTGTCGCTGCGCGGCATCGACAACGCGAGCTATTATCGGCTCGCCGAAAATCCGGCGCATTACATCAACGACGCGGGCTGCGGCAATATTCTGCGCTTCGACCATCCCGCCGTCGTCCGCCTCGCCATGGACACGTTGCGCGCCTGGACGCAATATGGCGGCGTCGACGGCTTCCGTTTCGATCTCGCCGTGACTCTGGCGCGGGGCGGCGAGGGTTTCGACGCTTTCGCCCCCCTGCTCGCGGCGATCGACCAGGACCCGGTGCTGCGCCACATCAAAATGATCGCCGAGCCCTGGGACGTCGGTCCCGGCGGCTATCATGTCGGGAAATTTCCGCCGCGCTGGAGCGACTGGAACGATATTTTCCGCGACGACGTGCGCAAATTCTGGCGCGGCGACCGCGGCATGATCGGCGGGCTGGCGACCGCGCTGGCCGGCTCGGAGCCGATGTTCGGAAAATTCGGACGGCCGACGAAAAGCATCAATTTCGTCACCGCCCACGACGGTTTCACGCTGGCCGATCTCGTCGCCTACGCTTACAAGCACAACGAGGCCAATGGCGAGCATAACCGCGACGGCACCGACGCCAATCATTCATGGAACAATGGCGTCGAAGGCCCGACCGATGACGAACGGATTCTGGCGCTGCGGCGGCGCGACCAGCGCAATCTGCTGGCGACGCTGTTTTGCGCACGCGGCGTTCCGATGCTGGCGATGGGTTCGGAATGCGGCCACAGCCAGAACGGCAACAACAACGCCTATGCGCAGGACAATTTGCTCACCTGGATCGACTGGGGCAAGGCCGACGCAAAACTGATCGCCTTCACCCGGAAACTGATCGCGCTGCGCATGGGCGAAGCCGCCTTGCACGCCGACGCATTTTTGACCGGCGCGCTGCTGAACGACGGCTCCATCCCCGACGCCCGGTGGTATGGCGCCGAGGGCGAAGCCATGCGCGACGACCAATGGCGGCAAGACGAACGGCGTTTCATCGGCCTTTCGCTCTATGCGGAAAATTCGCGGGCGCTGATCCTGCTCAATGCGGGCGGCGACGTGACCTTTCCGCTGCCCGCGCCGCGGGCCGGAAAACGCTGGCGGCTCGTCATCGACACATTTGACGATGCAACGGACGAGCGCTTTTTCGGCGCCGGAGACAGCCTGCCGGTCGAACCGCGCAGCGTGAAAATTCTGGTCGAGGCCGTCTGAGACGGCAGGATCACCTGCGGGCGTAAACGCTCGCCACGTCATCGCGATAGACGCGCCGCCATTCTGGCGAAGCCTCAAGAACCCGATTGGCCGGCAAGACGGTCGGCAGCAGGGTCCAGCCAATCGCCCGATTGGCGAGCAGGCGGTCGAGGACATCGGCCTTGCGTCCGGCCAGCGCCATCGACAGGTCGTAATGCAGCGGGCCGAACAATTCGGCGCGGCCGTCGGCATAGGTCTGGACATGGCGGTCGATCAGAAAGCCGCCGAACTGGTCCTCGTTGAGCACCTGACCCGTGACCCCGGCGGCGCGCGCGGCGGCCAGCGCCGCTTGCGGCGCGATTGCCGCCGGCAGGTCCAGGCCGCCGCGCAGCGACAAGGACCCGACCGCGACCGCCAGCACGCCCGCCGCCGCACAGGCGACGGTTTTCCATTCGAGACGGCGGGGGCGGAAAATTTCGCCGCGCAAGGCCGCAACCGGCGCCGCGACCAGCAGCGCGACGACCATCAGGCCGAGCGTCTCCTGCCGCACATGGGCGAGCGCCGAATGGAGCAGGGCCAGAAGCAGAGCGACGCGCGGCGCCGGCAGGCGCAGGCCGCTCAACAGGGAAGCTCCGAGGCCGAGCAGCAGGATGATTTCGAAATGGCCGAAGCTCGAAAAATCCTGCGGACGCCATTCGACGATCAGGCTCAAGGCGGGACCGAGCGCCAGAACATCGCGCGCGGCGGCGAAGACCCGCCAACCATAGGGGTGAACCAGCGCCGCCAGCAGGCAGAGTGCGGCAAAACCTGCCCAGCGCCGGGCGAGGCGCCACTGGCTTTCGCCCGCGCGCGCGACGGATTCCCAAGCGAAAAACGGCGCCAGCGCAAAGGCCAGCAGGAAGGAGCCGTGCAGATTGGCCCACAGCACCACCAAAAACGCATAAGGCCAGCGCGGCGCCCGGCCCTTCTCGGCGGAGTCGAGCAGTTCAATCGCGAAAGCCGCCGCGACCGGCCAGGCCAGCACATGCGGCCGCGCGAGCAGATGAAAATGGCCCGCCAGCGCAATGAGGGCGGCGGCGGCGAGCGCGAACAGCGGCCCGGCGCGCCGCTCCAGCGCGGCGAAAACCAGGCCATAGGCGGCGCAGGCCGCGGCCAGCGCCAGCAACGCGACGCCCGTCCAGCCGGCAAACCGCCGGCAAAGCGCATATAAAACCTGAGACAGCCATTCCTTGGCGATCCAGCCCTGGCCGTACATCGTCCAGGAATAGGAATCGGTTTGCGGAAAATATCGCGAAGCGAGGATTTCCTGCCCGGTGCGGATGTGCCACAGCATGTCCGGGTCAAACAACAGGCTCGGCGCGGTCGGCAGCAGAACGGCGAAAAAGCCCAAAGCGACCAGCGCGGCGAGCGGCCGGTCGCCCACCGACGCGGCGGCCATGGGCGGCAGGGCGAAACGGCCCCAATAGATGTTTTCGCGCGGAACCGCGTTTTCGCGGCGACGATGAAGGAAAAACGCCAGGTCGGTCATGCCATCGTCCCGAAAAATCAACGGCGGGAGCCTGACATAAAAAGGTTGACGGGTTTTTTTCGCGCATTGGCGAGCCGAAGCCCGTCGCGAAAAACCGCTCCGATGGCTCTTGTCTTTATACTCAGAGTGAGTATATGTAGGAAACATGAATGGGGAGACCTTCTCCCCCGCGAGCCGTCGTAACGGCCTTTTTATCGGTTCAGGTTATGCTCACTTTGAGCATAACTAGGAGTGAGCGTCATGCAGGTATCTTCCCACTCGCGTGTTTCGGGCCCCTCCCTGGGCGCCGCCTCGGCTGCGCCCCACAAGCTGACGGCCCTTTCGCGCCATGGCGCGCTGCCCATGCCGATCCTGGCCTGGACGCCGGAAGTCGCGCGCGAGACGGCGCATCTTTACGAAAAGGTCAAGGCGACCATCCCGCCGATCGAATGGCCGTTTCACGCGCCCTATATCAAGGCGATCAACGATCTCAAAAAGCAGCGCAACGCCGTCATCCTGGCGCATAATTACCAGACGCCGGAAATCTACCATTGCGTCGCCGACGTGGTCGGCGACTCGCTGCAACTCGCCCGGATCGCCGGCCAGTCCGACGCCGAAATCATCGTTCAGGGCGGCGTGCATTTCATGGCCGAGACCTCGAAGCTGATGAGCCCGGAAAAAACCGTGCTGATTCCGGATTCGCGCGCCGGCTGTTCCCTCGCCGCCTCGATCACCGGCGCCGACGTGCGCGCGCTGCGCCGCAAATATCCCGGCGTCCCGGTGGTCGCCTATGTCAATACTTCGGCGCAAGTGAAGGCCGAGGTCGATATTTGCTGCACCTCGTCCAATGCGGTGAAAGTGGTGGAAAGCCTCGGCGCCGACACCGTGATCATGGTTCCCGACCGGTTCCTCGCCGCCAATGTCGCGCGCCAGACGGCTGTCAAGATCATCGCCTGGCATGGCGCCTGCGAAGTGCATGAGCGGTTCACGGCGGAAGAACTGCTGCGCTATCGCGCGGAAGATCCGTCGATCCAGCTGCTCGCCCATCCCGAATGCCCGCCGGAAGTCGTCGATGTCTGCGACTTTTCCGGCTCCACGGCGGCGATGATCGATTACGTCAAGACCCGCCAGCCCCAGCGCGTGCTGCTCGTCACCGAATGTTCGATGGCCGATAATGTCGCGGCGGAAAATCCCGGCGTCGATTTCGTGCGGCCCTGCAATCTCTGCCCGCACATGAAGCGGATCACCCTGCCGAAAATCCTCGACAGTCTGGTCTATCTGCGCGAGGAAGTGACGATCGACGAGGCGCTGGCGCAGCGCGCCCGCCGCTCGGTCGAGCGGATGATCGATCTGAACTAGGCGCGCGGCGCTTTTATTTGTTCTCTCCCGGCAAAGCCCGTCGAAAGACGGGCGTCGCCCAGCCCTGCCCTCTCCCTGCTCCCGGGAGAGGGAGAAGGAGCGCCCCATGGCCGAATCTGACATCCTGATCGTCGGCGGCGGATTGGCCGGCCTGTTCTGCGCGCTCAAACTGGCGCCGCTGCCGGTCGCCGTTCTCGCCGCCGCGCCGATCGGCGAAGGGGCCTCGTCGGTCTGGGCGCAGGGCGGCATCGCCGCCGCCGTCGGCAAGAGCGACAGCCCCGAATTGCACGCCGCCGACACTTTCGCCGCGGGGGCCGGCATCGTCGATCGGGCGGTGGCGCTTTCGGTCGCCCGCGAGGCGCGCGCGCGCGTCGATGACTTGCTGCGTTTCGGCGCGCCCTTCGACCACGACGCGCTCGGCGATCTGGCGCCCTCGCAGGAGGCCGCCCATTCCGCGAGGCGCATTGTGCGCGTCAAGGGAGACGGCGCCGGCGCGGCGATCATGCAGGCCCTGGTCGCCCGCGTGCGCCAGACCCCGTCCATCCGGCTGCACGAAAATTTCGTCGCCGAGGATCTGCTCGTCGAATCGGGGCGCGTCGTCGGCGTGCTGGCGCGCGGCGCCGACGGGATCATGCAAAATTTTTACGCCCGCGCCACCGTGCTCGCGACCGGCGGCGTCGGCGCGCTTTACGCCCTCACCACCAATCCGCCGCAGGCCAATGGCGCGGCGCTGGCGATGGGCGCGCGGGCCGGGGCGCGCATCGCCGACGCCGAATTCGTGCAATTCCATCCGACCGCCATCGACATCGGCCGCGACCCCGCGCCGCTGGCGACCGAGGCGCTGCGCGGCGAAGGCGCGATTCTGGTCAATCGCGCCGGCAAGCGTTTCATGCCCGCCCAGCACAAGGACGCCGAACTCGCGCCGCGCGACATTGTCGCGCGCGCCGTGTTCGCCGAACTGGCGGCGGGACGCGGGGCCTATCTCGACGCGACCAGCGCCGTCGGCGCGGCTTTCGCCGAGAAATTCCCCGCTGTCGCGGCTTCCTGCCTGTCGGCGGGAATCGACCCTTCGCGCCAGAGGATTCCGGTGGCGCCGGCGGAGCATTATCATATGGGCGGCCTGTGGACCGACGCCCATGGCCGCACCTCGCTGCCGGGACTTTGGGCCGCCGGCGAAGCCGCCTCGACCGGACTGCATGGCGCCAATCGCCTCGCCTCCAATTCGCTGCTCGAAGCGGTGGTGTTCGGCGATCGCGTCGCAAGCGATATTGCGGCCCGCCTGCCCGGCCTCGCGCCTCATGCGATCACCGCGTCCGCCCCGCCCGCGCCCCCGCGCGCCGACGCCGAAGCCGCCGCGCAGGTTCGGCGCATCATGACCCGCCATGTCGGCGTGTTGCGCGACGAGCCGGGTCTGCGCGCCGCTCTGTTCGCCTTGAACGCTTTGCGCGACAAGGCGCTGGCGCAGGGCGGCCTCGATCTGCGCAACCGCGCCGAGGCGGCCTTGCTCATCGCCGCCAGCGCCCTGTTGCGGCGCGAGAGCCGGGGCGGCCATTTCCGCCGCGATTTTCCAACGCCCGATCCGGCCCAGGCCCGCCGCTCCTTCATCACGCTGGACGAGGCGCTGCGGCTGGCGCAAGGCTCAAAAGCCAGACAGCTGAGCGCCGTTCCATGACCCTGCCCGTATTGAACCCGCTTCTCGTCGAACAGGCCGTGCGCGCCGCGCTGATTGAGGATTTCGGCCGCGCCGGCGACGTTACCTCGCAGGCGACCATTCCCGCCGCCGCCTCGGCGCGGGCGGTCATCGCGGCGCGCAAGAAGCCCGGCGTGCTCTGCGGGATCGCACTGGCGCGCAAAGCTTTCGAACTGGTCGATCCCAGCTTGCGCTTCGAGGCTTTGCTCGAAGACGGCGAGAATTTCGCCGCCGGCTCGGTTCTGGCGCGCATCGAGGGTCCGGCCCGCGCGCTGCTTTCAGCCGAGCGCGTGGCGCTGAACTTCCTTGGCCGGCTCTGCGGCGTCGCCACCCTGACATCGCATTATGCCGGCGCCATCGCCCATACGGGAGCGAAAATCTGCTGCACCCGCAAAACCACGCCCGGCCTGCGCGCCTTCGAGAAATATGCCGTGCGCTGCGGCGGCGGGGTCAATCACCGCTTCGGCCTCGACGACGCCGTTCTGATCAAGGACAATCATATCGAAGTGGCGGGCGGTATCGTTCCGGCCTTGCGCGCGGCGAAAGATTTCGTCGGTCATCTGGTCAAGATCGAAATCGAGGTCGATACGCTCGAACAATTGCGCGAGGTTCTCGCCGAGGGCGCCGATGCGGTGCTGCTCGACAACATGACCCCGGCGCAATTGCGCGAGGCGGTGGCCCTGATCGGCGGGCGGATGACGGCCGAGGCGTCGGGCGGCATCGATCTCGCTGCGTTGCGCGAAGTGGCCGAGACCGGCGTGGACCTGATTTCCTCGGGCGCGCTGACCCATTCCGCGCCGACGCTTGATCTCGGCCTCGATATCGAGATCCGATGAGGCCGACCGGATTTTCGATTTCGCCGCGCTTGCCCTCGCAGCGCAAAAAAGCCATGTTCGGCAGACAGATCATCAGGCGGCGCGCCGAACCCCGGCGCGGGCGGGAAAGTCGATTTCGTGTTCTTGAACCCTCAACCCATTAAGACCGCGGCCCGCAAGCCGTCGGACGCCTTGTCCGTCCCCCGGTTCGCCGTCTGGGCCGCCGCGCTGATGCTTGCCGCCAGCCTCGCCCCCTCCGCCGTCGACGCCCGTGAAACCACCGCCGTTTCCGCCCCTTTCGAGGTCAGCGAAAGCCCCGCCGGCAATTATCTCGCCGCCCGCGTCGCCGAAGCCGAACACGATACTTTCGCCGCCTCGACCTTTTTCCGCGAAACTTTGCGCTCGGACCCGCATAATATCGAACTCGTCCAGCGCGCCTTCGTCGCCGCTCTGGCCAATGGCGACCTGCCGGACAGTTACGCGCTGGCGCAAAAGGTGCTGGCGCGCGATCCCCGCAACAGTTCGGCGCGGCTGGCGCTCGGCGTCCGCGACATCAAGGCGAAAAACTTCTCCGCCGCCCGTTCGCAGCTCAACTGGACGGGCAAGTCGCAGCAGCGCGACCTGACCGCCGTGCTCTTGACCGCCTGGAGCCAGGTCGGCTCCGGCGACGTCAAGAAGGGCCTCGCCCTCGTCGATACGCTGAGCGAGCCTTCCTTTGCGGTGTTTCGCGACTATCACGCCGGCCTGATGCTCGAAGCCGCCGGAAAAACCGAAGAAGCCGGCAAAAGATTCAAGGCCGCCTATTCAGCCGACCAGTCCACGCTGCGGCTGGTCGACGCCTATGCCCGCAACCTTGACCGCCAGGGCAAGCCCGACGAGGCCAAGGCGGTCTATGCGGCTTTCGAACGCATCCAGCCGCGCAATCCGATGATCCTCGCCGCCCAGGCCGATCTCGCCGCCGGCAGGAAACTCGCGCCGATGGTCAAGGACGTCAATGCCGGCGCGGCGGAAGTGCTTTACGGTCTCGGCGCCTATGGACTCGGCGCGGCGGGGGGCCGGCAGGGCGACGAAATCGCCGCCATCGTCTTTTTGCGCCTTGCCCTGTCGCTGCAGCCAGATCATGCTTTGGCGCTCGATACGCTCGGCGAGGCCTATGGCCGGCTCAAACAATATGAGACGGCGATCGATGTTTACGACCTGACGCCGGAAAACTCGCCGATGCGCGTCAACGCCGACATCCGCATCGCCCTGCTGCTCGACGCGCTCGGCAAATCCGACGAGGCGCTCAAGCGCCTGCGGGCCATTGTCGCCGAACATCCGCAAAACGCCGAGGCGCTCTCGGCTTTGGCCGATCTGGACCGCTCGCACAAGAATTTCGCCGCCTCTGCGGACGCTTATACGCGGGTGCTGACGCTGACCTCGCCCAGCGAAAAGAGCCAATGGGCGATCTATTATTTCCGGGGGGTCGATTACGAACGCGCCAAGCAATGGGACAAGGCGGAGGCCGATTTCAAGAAGGCGCTCGATCTCTATCCCGAACAGCCGCTGGTGCTGAACTATCTCGGCTATTCCTGGGCGGATCAGGGCATCCATCTCGACGAGGCGTTCAAGATGCTGCGCCGTGCGGTCGAATTGCAGCCCGAGGACGGCTATATCGTCGATTCGCTCGGCTGGGCGCATTACAAGCTCGGTCATTACGACGAGGCGGTGAAGCTTCTGGAGCGCGCCATAGAGTTGAAGCCCGGCGATCCCGTGATCAACGACCATCTCGGCGACGCCTATTGGCGGGCCGGGCGGCGGCTCGACGCGCAGTTCCAGTGGAATCACGCGCGCGATCTCAATCCCGATCCGGATGATCTGCCGAAAATTCTCCACAAGATCGACAAGGGATTGCAGGAAGCCTCGCCGGCCGTTCAGGATTCACCGGCGACGCCGCAGGCGGAAGTCAAGAAGGGCGGCTGAGGCGGCCTTTTATCTTGGCAGGAGCTTTGAAAGATCAGTCCCGGCCGCCCTCGCGGTCGTTTTCGGCGAGAGCGGCGACGAGCGCCGTGTCGAAGAACCGCGTCCATTCGACGATCTTGAAATCGACCCAGACCAGGCGGTCGATCCCCTCCAGTTCCGCGATGGCGCCGGCGCCGCGGCCGCGCAACTGCATGCGCCACGACATGTAGGAACAGCGCGGCATATCGATGACCAGATCCTCGATTTCGAAGGACAGGATTTCAAAATCCGTGTCGAAAGCGCGCCAGGCTTCGCGTATTTCCGCCTTGCCGACCCGCAGGCCGGCGGCGGGGATCAGCGCGCGCGATCCCAGCAAACGATAGCGGGCGTTCTCGTGGAAAAAAGCCAGACCCGGCTCGTTGTCGCCTTTGGCGCGGCGGCCATAAATATCGCGGGCGATCGCCAAATATTCCTCTCGTGTCAATCGGTCGCTGATCATATTTCGCCTAATCACCTAAAAAAAATGCCAAATATCTGGAAATTGACGCCGTGATTCGATATAATTCAGGCGTCCACAGCATTTTATGCTTCGTGGCAAAACGAAAATGCTGCGGCCCTTCGATTAACCGCCTATTCCTGTCGAGTACAGCTTCCACTTTCTGGAAACAGACCCCAAGTTCAAACAGGACGACGCCGGACGATCTCCGTCAAACCCTCAACCGAAGTTAATCACGGAATATCTCAATTCCAAATTGAAATTCCGCCAATGGAAGGATTTGACAGCGATTAAACTGCTCATAGTTTAGTCAAAAATACTTATGTATTGAAATTGAAGCGGCTTTTATTTTGCGCCCGAACCCGGCGCCGCACCGTCCGCGATGAAAAAAACGGGATCGCCTCGGTTTGTAAGTCAACGCATCAGGCGGCAGGCCGTCGCCGTATCGCTGTATTGAAAGAATTCGTCGATCAGGCCCCCGCGGGTGCGAACGAAATCGCCAAGCACCAGCAAAGCCAGTTGCGACGAGCCATGGTGCCTGACCTCGAGCAGTCGGCGCATGGCGAAATTTTCGCCGTCGATCACGATATTCAGCAGTCGATCGCTCAGCCGCTCGAATTCCCTGCCGATCCTGTGCAGCAGTTCGAGAATTTGCGCATGTCCCCGGTAAGTCCCGAAATAGGGCCAGTCGCGCCGGTCGCCGACCATGTGCATCATGGCGTCGGGCTGGAAAAGCGCGATGAATTCTTCCGGACGGCTGCGCAGAGCCAACATGCGCTCGACCAGCGCCCTGATCTGCGGATGGCTTTCCTCGGGGACAAAACGGGTCTGGAAATCGGTCATCTTTCCTGAAACCCCCTTGGCTTGCCGCAGCCGAACTTTCAGCTGCCACGCGGCGCTCAGCAGCGGCTCTCGCGCAGGCGAAACAGGCTCGCGCTGTCGAACATTTCGCTGACTTCGACGATCAAAGCGCCTTCGAGGCGGATGAAGCAGAGAAATGGCAGCCTCGCCTCGCGGCCCGTGCCGCGGTGGCGAAGCTCCAATTCATAACGTACGCAAGCCTGTTCGCCATCGATCAAGGTGTCGAGCCGAAGCAGGGATTTCCGTTCGAATTCGACGGCGAAGGCTCCGAGATAGGCGAGGACGGAATCGCGCGGGACGCGCAGTCCGGCATAGGACCAGCTCGCCGGATCGCCATTCACCAGCCAGTCGGCTTCCGGCGCGAACAAAGCTTCGAGCAGCCGGGGATCGCCGCGACGTTCGAGCATGGCGTCGATGATCCGCTCGAAATCCGAGTGAACTCTTCGCGGGGAAAGACTATCGCTGTCGCTCATGGCTTCGGGCTCCACGCCGGCGGGCCGGGGGCGTCTTGGTCCAATGTCGAAAAAAAACGCGCCCGGAACAAGGGGTCCAGGCGCGAAAAATCAGTTCTTGGCCTTGTCGACCAGCTTGTTCTTGCCGATCCAGGGCATCATCGCGCGCAGGCGTTCGCCGACCTCCTCGATCTGATGGCGGTCGTTGACGCGGCGGATGCCCTTGAAACGGGCGGCGCCGGCGCGATACTCCTGCATCCATTCCGAAGTGAACTTGCCGGTCTGGATGTCGGTCAGGACGCGCTTCATCTCCGCCTTGGTTTCGGGCGTGATGATGCGGGGGCCGGTGACATATTCGCCCCATTCGGCGGTGTTCGAGATCGAATAGTTCATGTTGGCGATGCCGCCCTCGTAGATCAGGTCGACGATCAGCTTGACTTCGTGCAGGCACTCGAAATAGGCCATTTCCGGCGCATAGCCGGCCTCGACCAGGGTTTCGAAACCGGCGCGGATCAGTTCGACCAGACCGCCGCAGAGCACGGTCTGCTCACCGAACAGATCGGTCTCGCATTCTTCCTTGAAGGTCGTCTCGATGATGCCGGAACGGCCGCCGCCGATCGCCGAGGCATAGGACAGGCCGATGTCATGGGCGTTGCCCGAAGCGTCCTGGTGGATCGCGATCAGGCAGGGAACGCCGCCGCCCTTCAGATATTCGCCGCGCACCGTATGGCCGGGCCCCTTGGGAGCGACCATCAGCACGTCGATGTCCTTGCGCGGCTCGATCAGGGCGAAATGGACGTTGAGGCCATGGGCGAACAGCAGCGCCGCGCCGGGGCGGATATTGTCGACAATATCGCTGCGGTAGATTTCGGCCTGAAGCTCGTCCGGGGTCAGCATCATCAGAACGTCGGCCCATTTGGCGGCTTCGGCCACACTCAGCACCTTGACGCCCTCGGACTCGGCCTTTTTGGCGGTGGCCGAGCCGGCGCGCAGGGCGACCGCGACTTCCTTGACGCCGGAATCGCGCAGATTCAGGACATGGGCGTGACCCTGCGAGCCATAGCCGACCACGGCGACCTTCTTGCCCTTGACCAGGTTGATATCGGCATCGCTATCATAATAAACGCGCATTTTTCTCGGCTTTCCGGAGTGTGGCTGGCGCGGTCGCGCCGCGCAGAAAATTCCAGTGACGCCTAATAAGCAAACAAGCCCGTCTCGTCAAAGGAAAGCGCCAACAAGGCGGCGGCGCGCGCGGGCGGTCAGGTTTTTTTGAAACAAACGGCGCAACGCCGCGTAGGACGGTTGTGAACCCCTTTCGCGCGATCCAAACCGGAGACAGGCGCAATGACGACGAGACGGTATTTTCTGGGCGGCGGCGCGGTCCTGCTGGGCGGAGGCCTGCTCTGGGGCCGGAAAGGCCAGTCGGCGAAGGCGTCCGAAAAATTCGAGGTGACCTTGAGCGACGCCGACTGGCGCAAGAAACTGACCCCCGAGCAATTTGCCGTGCTGCGGCAGGAGGGCACCGAACGCGCCTTCACCAGCCCCTTGCTCAAGGAGCACCGGCGCGGCGTGTTCGCTTGCGCCGGCTGCGATCTCGATCTGTTTCCCTCGGACACGAAATACGACAGCGGCACCGGCTGGCCGAGTTTCTGGAAGCCGCTGGACAATGCGGTTGTCGTGGAAAGCGACCATTCCTTCGGCATGGTCAGGACGGCCGTGCAATGCCGCCGCTGCGGCGGCCATTTGGGTCACGTATTCAACGACGGGCCGCAACCGACCGGCCTGCGCTATTGCATGAACGGCGTCGCCTTGACCTTCAAGGCCGCCGCCGCTTGAGGAAAATCGACCTTCGACCATACGGAGCCGACTGCCATGACCAATGAAACCCGACGCCCTTTTCCCTGGACTTCCCTGCTCGCCGCGACGGCGGTCGCCGCATCTTTGAGTTTCGCACTCAAGACGCCGGTCTCGGGCGCGGAACAGGCGCGCGTCATTCCGCCGCCGTCGGTGGACGAGCCGGCGGGCCCGGCGCTGGAAGTCGCGGTTCTGGCCGGCGGCTGTTTCTGGGGCGTGCAGGGCGTGTTCCAGCACGTCAAGGGCGTCGCCAGCGCCGTCTCCGGCTATGCCGGCGGCGACAAGGACAAGGCGCAATATGAAATCGTCGGTTCCGGCCGCACCGGCCATGCCGAATCGGTGCGCGTGACCTACGATCCGCGCCAGATCAGCTACGGGCGCATCCTGCAAATCTATTTTTCCGTCGCCCACGACCCGACCGAACTCAACCGCCAGGGACCCGACCGCGGCACGCAATACCGCTCGGCCATCTTCCCGGTGGACGCCGAACAGGCGCGCGTGGCGCAAGCCTATATCGCCCAGCTCGACCAGGCCCATGCGTTCGGCGCGCCCATCGCGACGAAAATCGAACCCGACCGTCCGTTTTATCCCGCCGAAGCCTATCACCAGGATTTTCTGACGCTGAACCCGTCCTATCCTTACATCGTCGTCAACGACCTGCCGAAGATCGCCAATCTGAAGCGGCTCTATCCCGAATTCTACCGGGCCGAACCGGCGCTGGTCGGAGGCGGGCGCGCGACAAACTGACGGCGGAGGCCGCACAGGCGACACGTCGAAAACCGGTGTTCGGAGATTTCGGGCTCGACCGCCAATTTACGACAGGACCGGTTCAATCCTCGGCGTCGTCGGGCCGCGAAGCGGAGTCCTCGTCGAGGCTTTCGCCGGCGATGGCGTAAGACCCGTTGAGCCAGCGATGCAGATCGACATTGGCGCAGCGTTTGGAGCAGAACGGCGGGAAGGCCGGATCGACCGGCTTGCCGCAGATCGAGCAGACCGGCGTTTTGGTGGGCCTGTCGGCCTTTTCAGGCTTGCCCGGCATCAGACGCCCGGCTCCTTGGCGCCGGCCCAGAACAGGTGCGCCCGATAGCCCAGCCCTTCGAGCAGGGTCATGGTTTCGTGCAGCGGCAGGCCGACGACGGCGCTATAGGAGCCGATCAGCTTGACGACAAAGGCCCCCGCTATGCCCTGGATGGCGTAGCCTCCGGCCTTGCCGCGCCATTCGCGCGAGGCGAGATAGGCCTCGATTTCCTTTCCCGACAGGCGCTTGAAGCGCAGCCGCGTCTCGACCAGCCGCGAGCGCTCGCGCCCCGCCGGATCGATCACGGTGACGCCGGAATAGACGCGGTGGGCCCGGCCCGACAAAAGGCGCAGGCAGAAATCCGCCTCCTCGCTGCTTTCGCATTTCGGCAGGACGCGGCGGCCGACGCAAACCACCGTATCGGCGCCGATGACATAGGCGCCTTGCAGTTCCGCGCGGCCATGGGCGGTCCTGGCCCCGACCCGCGCCTTTTCCAGCGCCAGACGCGCCGCGAGCTTGCGCGGCGATTCGTTGCGGCCGGGCGCCTCGTCGAGATCGGCCGGCAACAGGGCGTCGGGTTCGACGCCGATCTGCTGCAACAACGCGAGACGGCGCGGCGAGCCGGAGGCGAGCGCCAGACGCGCGGGACGGATTTCGGACTCGGCGGTCACAAAGGCTCCGGACGTTTGGGCGGCAAAGCCTATTTGAAACGATAGGTGATGCGGCCCTTGCTCAGATCGTAGGGCGTCATCTCGACCAGAACGCGATCTCCGGTAAGCACGCGAATCCGGTTCTTGCGCATTTTGCCCGCCGTATGGGCGATAATTTCGTGATCGTTTTCGAGCGTGACGCGAAAGGTCGCATTGGGCAGCAATTCGCTGACGACGCCCGGAAATTCCAGCAGTTCTTCTTTCGACATCGGGTTCCTTGAGTTGATGAATTCCGCTTCATGAATTCGATTTCAGAATTTATTTACCCGCCATACCACGCGAAGGCCGCCTCGCGGGATACGTCGGAAGTCGCGTTGTCAATCCCGACAAACCCGCGCATTATCACTGGATCGACTAAGACTCCAGCAAGCCCGAGATGGGTCCTGTCCAGGTTGGGCTTGCGGTTGGCGGCCTTTTGCGGCGGCGAATGCGGACATTCGCGCCAAAACGAAGAGCCGCGCTATAACAAATTGCGACGCGCCTGCCAATGGCGCGCGAGGGAAGCGACGTCCAAGACTTTTTCGACTGGAAGCCCTTTCGGCTCGTTGGAGCCGGGAGGGAAAATGGATTTTTGTATCCTGCGACGTTTTAGCGAAACTTCGGCCTTGCCCCAAGGCGCGCCGTGAACCCCCCGGAAGGTTTTCCTCAATGAAAGATCTTTTCTCGCTCCAGGACCGTCTATTGAGTTCGTGGTTCGAATTCTGCGAAGTCCAGACCTCTTCGATAACCACCATTTCCGCCCGCCTGCCGATTCTGGTCGCCGCCGCGTCCGGCTTCGGCGACAAGGAGGCGACCGACGAAACCCAGAACATGGTCACCGAAAAACTGATCGCCGTCACCGAATGCGCCCAGGCGGCGGTGATGGAATCGGTGGCGGTCGCCTGGAAATGGATGACCGGAGATTCGCATCCGGTGGCGGTGGCCGGGCACCTGATGGATGTCGCGGAGGCGTCGACACGCCCGGCGCGCGTAAAAGTCCACGCCAACGCCAAGCGGCTCGCCTGACATTGAATTGCCCCGGCCTCGCGCCCGCGCGGCGCGAGGAGGGCGGATTTTTTAAAAAATGGCGGCTTTCCGGCGCGCGTTCAGGGCTGGACAAGCCGCTTTTGGCTTTCTATAAGGCGCGACGCTCGACGCGGGTCGTCGGGTAAAGCCCAGGTAGCTCAGTTGGTAGAGCATGCGACTGAAAATCGCAGTGTCGGTGGTTCGATTCCGCCCCTGGGCACCACATCCCCTTCCAGCATCGTCTGAAAACAATCAAAAGTCTTATAAAAAAACAAAGGATTGTGCCCGATTTTCTGTCCCGGGCGGTCTGCTGGCATCCAAAAAAATTGATGGTATATTTGCTGGTATCACGCAAATACCAGCAAGGGCGACACGATCATGCCGCTCTCGGAAGGCGAAGTCAGGGGCGCCAAGCCCAAGGGAAAGCCCTATAAACTCACGGATGGCGGCTGGCTCTTCCTGCTGGTCAATCCCACAGGATAAAGGCTCTGGCGGCTGTCCTATCGTTTTGTTGGCAAGCAAAACCTCTTGGCGCTGGGCGCCTATCCCGAAGTCCGGTTGAAGGACGCCAGAGCAAAGGGCGAGAATGCAAAAGCGCCTTTGTCCGAAGGCGTCGATCCCGGCGAACAGAAGAAAGCCGAAGCCCGAAGGGCCTTGAAGGCCAGCGGCAATACCTTCGGCGTTCTCGCCGACGAATTGCTGGACAAAAAGCGGCGCGAGGGCAAAGCGGAAGCGACGCTGGTCAAGCTAAAATGGATTTTCGATTTGGTCCGTCCGGCCATTGGCTCCCGCCCCCTTCCCGAACTCACTTCGGCGTAAATTCTCGCGGCGCTTCGCCCAATCGAGGCAAGGGGACGGCTTGAAACCGTGCGCAGGGTGCGCTCCAATATTGGCGAGGTGTCCCGCTTCGCCATTGCGACGGGCCGGGCGGAAAGCGACCCAACGGCCGCCCTCAAGGCCGCGTTGGCCGCGCCTGTCGCAAGGTGTTGATTTCCATTGAGAGTTGACCCAGGCACGCAGGAAATTTCCACCGAGGATTGACCCATGTTTGAACCCGCCCTGTCCGTTTTCAGCGGGGGGCTGCGGAGTGATCAACATGGATTTATTGAGCGTTATTCGGCGCTGGGCTTTGCGGGACGAGCTTTCGATCCGGGAGATAGCGCG
>NZ_CAIUXT010000212.1 GCF_903903185.1 uncultured Rhodoblastus sp. | reverse complement strand
GCGCCTCTATCTCGAAACCATGGAGCGGGTGCTCGGCGCCGGCGACAAGATCATTCTCGACCGCGCTTCCGGCGTTGCGCCGCTGCTGCCGCTGGCGCCTTTCCAGTCCGAGACCAAATCCTCGACGGGAGGCCAGCCATGAACCAGCCGAAACTCATCGCGCTCGTCGTCGGCGTCGTCGTGCTGCTGGGGCTGGCTCTGTCCGCCACCTTCGAACTGCACCAGACCCAGCAGGCGCTGCTGCTGCGGTTTGGCGAGCCGGTGCCGGATCGCGGCCTGGTGACCGATCCGGGCCTGCATTTCAAACTGCCGCTGATCGAATCCGTGGTCTTCCTCGACAAGCGCATTCTCGATCTCGAATCGTCGAGCCAGGAAGTGCTGGCTTCCGACAACCAGCGGCTCGAAGTCGATGCTTTCGTGCGCTACCAGATCGCCGATCCGCTCAAATTCTACCAGACGGTCGGCAGCGTCGCCAACGCCAGCAACCAGCTCGCCTCGGTGCTCAATTCCGCCGTGCGCCGGGTTTTGGGCGAAGCCAACCAGACGCAGATCGTGCGCGACGAGCGCGCCGGCCTCACCGCCAAGATCCGCGATCAGGTCAATCGCGAAGCCCAGCGTTTCGGCGTCTCGATCAGCGACGCGCGCATCCGCCGCGTCGATCTGCCGCGCCAGATTTCGGAAAAAGTGTTCGACCGCATGCGCACCGAGCGAGCGCGCGAGGCCGCCGAATATCGGGCGCTCGGCCAGCAGGACGCCCAGCAGATCCGCTCCAGCGCCCAGCGCGACGCCACCGTCATCGTCGCCGAGGCGCAGCAGCAGGGCGACTCCATGCGCGGCGACGGCGAAGCCGAGCGCAGCCGCATCTTCGCCGACGCCTTCAGTCGCGACGTCGATTTCTTCGCCTTCTACCGCTCGATGCAGGCCTATGACGCGGCGCTGAAAACCAAGGGTTCGCGCTTCGTCGTCTCGCCCACATCCGACTTTTTCCGCTTTTTCGATACGGCGTCGGGCAAACCGGCAAAACCGTGAATGCATCTGGCGAGGTTGAAATGATCTGCTGCACGTCCCCCCGAAAAGCCGGCGGAATGCTGGCGGGCCTCGTTCTGTCGACCGGCTTGCTGCTTGCCGGCCTTTCGCCGGCCTTCGCCCGTCCCGGGCCCGACAGTTTCGCCGATCTGGCCGAAAAGGTGACGCCGGCGGTGGTCAATATTTCCGCCACCCAGGTGGTGGAGGACAAGAAGCTGGACATGCCGAAACTGCCGCCGGGCTCGCAGCTCGACGACATGTTCGAGGAATTTTTAAAACGCCATCGCCAGCAGAATGGCGAGGGCCGCCCCCGCCGCTCCTCCTCGCTCGGTTCGGGCTTCGTCATCGACGCTTCGGGCATTGTCGTGACCAATAATCATGTCATCGACGGCGCCAACGAGATCGAGGTGATCTTCACCGACGGCACCAAACTCAAGGCCGAATTGATCGGCAAGGACGCCAAGGTCGATGTTGCGGTTTTGCGGGTCAAGCCAGCCAAACCGCTGGCGGCGGTGAAATTCGCCGACAGCGACAAGTCGCGGGTCGGCGACTGGGTGCTGGCGGTGGGCAATCCCTTCGCGCTCGGCGGCACGGTCACGGCGGGCATCATTTCGGCGACGAGGCGCAATATCGACAGCGGCCCCTACGATAATTACATCCAGACCGACGCTTCCATCAACAAGGGCAATTCGGGCGGGCCTCTGTTCGATCTCGAGGGCGAGGTGATCGGCATCAATACCGCGATCCTGTCGCCTTCGGGCGGCTCGATCGGCATTGGTTTCGCCACGCCCGCCAACACCGCCGGGCCGGTGATCGAGCAATTGATCAAATTCGGCGAGACGCGGCGCGGCTGGCTCGGCGTGCGCATCCAGAACGTCGACGACGCCATCGCCGAGAGCCTCGGCATCGGCAAGGCGCGCGGCGCGCTCGTCTCGGGCGTCGATGACAAGGGCCCATCCGTCGGGGCCGGGTTCCAGCCGGGCGACGTCATCGTCTCGTTCGATGGCAAGCCGGTCGCCAATGCGCGCGAATTGCCGAAAATCGTCGCCCAGACGCCGGTCGGCCGGGAAGTAAACGTGGTGGTGATCCGCGACGGCAAGGAACAGACCAGAAAGGTCACCCTGGGCCGGCTCGAGGACGGCGAGGCCAGGGCGCCGAAGGACAAGCCGGCGGCCGCCGGGAAGCCTCCCGAGGCCGCGCCCAGGGTTCATGTCTTCGGTCTCGACCTTGCGCCGCTCGACGAGGCGGTGCGCGGCAAATTCCAGATCAAGGAAAGCGTCAAGGCGGGCGTGGCGATCGTCAAGGTCGATCCCGATTCCCCGGCGGCGGAACAGCATATCGCGCCGGGCGAAGTCATCGTCGAATTCAACCGCCAGCCGGTGGCGTCGCCCGAGGACGTCGAAAAGCAGGCCAAGGCGCTCAAGAGCGAAGGCCGCAAGTCGGCGCTGCTGCTGGTCGCCAATGCGCAGGGGCAGGCTCGGTTTGTGGCGTTGTCGCTGAATTGAGGCGCGCGGCGCGAAGGCGTTGCGGCGTTCTCCTTGAAATGCAAGGGTCTTCGGGCGTACTTAGCCCCTGTTCAGCGTTCGCCGTCGCCGGCGTCGCGCCTTGGCGGGGGGTGGCGGCGGCCGAAAACGGCGCCGATTCCCCTGCTGCTGAAGCTTCCCATGTGGCTCAGATGCACTTCGCGCGCGAGATAGATCATGGACGCGGTGAACAGCGCCATGGCGATGATGAAGAGCACCGCCGCCCCGACCTGATGCTCGAAGTCCAGAAGTGCGCTCATGAACATGATGATGACCAGCATGCAGGTGCAGATGCCGCTGGCGACGGACCAGAAAATGGCGCGATACATGAAATGGGCGCGCAACATCAGGTCCGGAAGTTCGGCCCTGGAATCGGCCGCCGCCGGATCTTCGTCCGGCAGGGCTTCGATCGAACGGTAGGCGTCGGAGACACGGTTCAGCCGGGTGATCAGGACCGCGACGGTCGAGGCCACCGCGCTCAGAAGGAAGGCGGGCGCCGTCACCTGGGAAATCACGGTCGAGAGGTGAACGACATCGAAGGCGTCGGACATGTTTGAACCTGACTTGTTGGCGCCGCGAGGGAGCTGGGTCCGGGGATGCCGGCGCCGCCGGATGCCGCCGCTCCTGTCGATTCGGGCAAATTCGCGGGCTTCGGATGGACCCGATCCCGGAAGGCGCCAGAGATCGGAACGTTTGCGCCTGTTCGCCTCGTGCTTTTCTTGATATGGTTTTGTAAAGCATCGCAGATCGAACCGGAATCGCAAGCCGAGGTTTAGCCCGATGAGACAGATCGCCAAACCGGCGTTACTGGCGACGATCCTGACCGCCGCGGTCTCGGCCGGCCTGTCTCCCGTACGCGCCGAACCGGCGGCTGTCGCTGCGGCGCCGGGCGACGACGCGGGGGGCGCGAGCGCCTCGGACCTCGCCAAGAAGCTGCAGAATCCGGTTGGCGACCTCTACAGCTTCCCGTTCCAGAGCAACACCAATTTCGGCGTCGGCCCGCACAAGGGCGCGCAGGAAATCCTGAATATCCAGCCGGTGATTCCGATCCACGTCAACGACGACTGGAATGTCATCACCCGCACCATCCTGCCGGTGGTCTGGAGCCCGGACCTGTCGCCTTTGCCGACCACGCCGGTCGGCACGGGGGCCACGACCTTTACGGCCTTCCTGTCGCCGCGCAACCCGACCAACGGCTGGCTGTGGGGCCTCGGCCCGGTGGCGCAGATCCCGACCGCCAGTTCGGCCAATCTCGGCTCCAGCGTCTGGGGCGGCGGCGCCTCCGGCGTCATCGTCTATTCGAACGGCCCCTGGGTCGCGGGCGTGCTGGTCAACAACGTCTGGTCGCTCGGCGGAACTTTCGGGCGTTTTGGGAACGGCTACAACAATTTCCTGACCCAGCCCTTCGTCAACTATAATTTCGGCCAGGGCTGGTATGTCATGAGTTCGCCGATCCTCACCGCCAACTGGGACACGCCGGGAACCAAATGGACGGTTCCGATCGGCGGCGGCGCGGGCCGCGTGATCAAGCTGTTCGACAAGCTGCCGGTCAATTTAAGCCTGGGCGCCTATTATAATCTGGTGAAGCCGGACTTTGGGCCGGACTGGCAATTGCGCACGCAGGTTACGTTCATCTTCTGATCAAGGCTATCCAAAGGCCATCGAAAATGAAAACCTCCAAATCGTACCGTGGATTGGCTCTGCTGACGGCATTGGGGGGCGCCTTTCTCACCATGGGGAGTTCCGTGGCTTTGGCGCAAGGAACCCCGGACGAACGGTCGGCCTGCATGGGCGACGCATTCCGATTTTGCTCCTCGGCGATCCCGGACGTCCCCCGGATTGAGGGCTGTCTTAAAGGGAACCTGACTCAATTATCGCCGGAATGCAGGGCTGAGTTCGAACCAACCGGAAAGTCGCGACTGCGACGCAAAT
Organism: uncultured Rhodoblastus sp.; assembly: GCF_903903185.1. Lineage (GTDB taxonomy): Bacteria > Pseudomonadota > Alphaproteobacteria > Rhizobiales > Beijerinckiaceae > Rhodoblastus. Next base: position 29,987 of record NZ_CAIUXT010000212.1, on the reverse strand, counting down.
ATTTCCGCTGAACGTGATCGGGGCGACGGATTTGTGGTCCGCGCCAAGAAAAATCGATGAAATCGCCTGCCACGGGTTTGCCTACCCTGGCCGAGGTCGGACCAAACGTCCGGCCTAAGAGCCTTCCCCGCTTCACTTGAAGCGGGGAAGGCTCTTAGGAGCGAATGCGACGCCGAGCTTATGCGAGGGATCCGCCTATCGTGACGAGTCACGATAGGCGAGAAATGCTCTAGGAGCTTTGAGGACAGCGAAGATTGCTCATCCGTATGCGGTGCGCGTCCTGCAAACGTCCGGTTTCAACCGAATGGCGACTGTGCCTGAGGCGCCGTTGGAGACGCGCGGCTTCCGCGCCCGAACGCTGCGCGCCGGTCGGCGGACCCCAACCGGACAGGCGGCATTGGCCTATCCCTTCGCCGGCTTCTTCTTCCACCGCCGCCCGACGAACGGTCGCGGCGGCGCGCTGACGCTCTCGTCGGCGAGCAATTCCTTGCGATAAAGGTCGCGCTGTTCGTGGATCGAGGCGATCACCAGCCCCATCGGAACGCCGATATCGACCAGCGCCGCTTCCGACAATTGCAGGCTGGCCTCCATCGTCTCCGGCACGGCGTCCGTGGCGCCGAGCTTGTAGAGCGCGCGGGCGTGGGCGGCGTCGCGTGCGCGCGCGACAATGGTCAGGTCGGCATGCGATTCGCGCACCTGGCGCACCACCGCGTCCACCGCGCTCGGCGTATGCATGGTGACGACGACGGCGCGCGCCTGCGCCAGCCCGCAGCTTTCGAGAAAATCGCGCCTCGTGGCGTCGCCCCAATAGACCGGCTCGCCGCGCCCCCGCGCCTGGGCGGCGATGCCGGGGTCGCCGTCGATGCAGAGATAATCCACCTCATGCGTGCGCATCAGCGCGCAGACCATCTGGCCCACCCGTCCATAGCCGACGACGATGACGCGCGAGGCCGGCGCGAGTTCGTCGGGCTCGGGGCCGGCGGGGATTTTTCCGCGCGACGGCCTGCCGCCGCGCACAGCCAGCGCGAACAGCGGAATCAGCGCCATCGACAGGGTGACGCCGACCAGCGCCTGTCCTGCGAGTTCGGCCGAAAGGATTTTCGCCGACTGGGCGGCGGCGAGCACGATGAAGGCGAATTCGCCGCCCGGTCCGAGCATCAGGCCAATCTCGCCGGACTGGCGGCGGCTCGGTCCGAACAGCAGCGCCAGAGCGGCGATCAGCGGCGTCTTGATCGCGATCAGCCCGAAGGCGATGCCGAGCGTCGGGCCGGGATGGGCGACCACCTGCAAGGGATCGAGGCCGGCGCCGACCGAGACGAAGAACAGCCCGAGCAGCAGGCCCTTGAACGGGTCGATGGCCAGTTCCACGGCGCGGCGATATTCGGTTTCCGCCAGCAGGAGCCCGGCGATGAAGGCGCCGAGCGCCATCGACAGGCCGGCCATGGCCGCCGTCACCGCCGCGCCGGTCACCACCAGCAGGCAGGCGGCCATGAACAATTCGGGCGAGCGCGCGGCGGCGACCAGATGGAACAGGGGCCGCAGCGCGAGACGCCCGATGACGACGATCAGCGCCACCCCCAGAACAGCCGGGCCAAAAGTCCAGAACAGGCTTTGTCCGGCTTCCGGCGCGGCGCCGAATTGCGTCGTCGCGAACAGGATCGGCGCGACCATGAGATCCTGGAACAGCAGCACGGAAAACACCGCGCGCCCCGACATTGTGTTGAGCCGGCGTCGTTCGGCCAAAACGGGCACGGTGATGGCGGTGGAGGAAAGCGCCAGCGCCGCGCCCAGTTCGAGCGAGGCGGGCGGCGGCAGGCCGAAAGCGCGCGCCACGCCGAACAGCGCCGCGCTGCAAACCAGCATCTGCAAGGCGCCGAGGCCGAACACGAAGCGGCGCAGCAGGCGCAGGCGCTCCAGCGATAATTCGAGGCCAATGTTGAACAACAGGAAGACGACGCCGAATTCCGCGACCGGGCCTATGTTGTCGTCCGCTCCGAGAAAGGGCAGGCCGAGCGCGGTGATTTTTTCGAGGCGGCCGAGCCCGTGCGGGCCGATGGCCATGCCGGCGATGAGGAAGCCGAGCACCGGGCTGACGCGCAGGCGCCGGAACAAGGGCACGACCACGCCGGCGACCGCCAGAAACAGCAGCGGCGTCTTGTAGGGCTCCAGATCGAAATGGACGGCCAATTGCTTTCTCCACCGCAAACAGGATAACGGATTTGCGCGTCGCGCCAAAGTTTTAGCGAAAGCGCGCGTCATGGGCGGATTTCATGCGAAACGGAATTTTCAGCGTCGCGCGGATTGAAACCGCGCTAAAACCCGGCCCGTGGGATTTCGCCCGCGACGAGGCGGCGCGGATCGACGCGCATTGGCGCGAACGGCTTGCCGAAAAGCCGAAATTATTCGACGGCAGGGTTTTATTGCTGCGCGAGGCCGAAATTCTGGCGACGCCGGACGGCGGCCTGTTGCGCGGCGGCTTTTTCGAGACCGATTTCCGCAACTTTCTCGCCTGGCGCGATTTCGGCTTCCCCGACCGCGCGGTTTACAACTGCTTTTCGATGGCCGCCTTGCGCTCGCGCGACGGCGCCTGGCTGCTCGGCGAAAGCGGCGCCCACACCATGAACGCCGGCAAAATCTATTTCGCCGCCGGCACGCCCGATCCCAATGATATTCGCGGCGAGACCGTCGATCTTGCCGCCAGCGTGGCGCGCGAAATGCTGGAGGAGACCGGGTTTTCGCCGGAAGAAGCCCCGCCTGCGCCCGGCTGGCGCATCGTCGTCGCGGGCCAGAAGATCGCCTGCATGCAGCTCAGATTTTTGGGGCTTCCGGCGGCGCAAGCCTGCGCGAGGGCGCAAGAATTCATCGCCGACGATCCGCAGGCGGAACTCGCCCGGCTCCATGCGGTGCGTGGCGCGGCGGATATTGACGCCGGGCGAATGCCCGATTTCATCCAGATTTTTTTGCGCGACGCTTTCGCGGCGGGCGCCGCGGGAGCAAAGCCCCTCATGCTGAGGAGGCCCTGAAAGGGCCGTCTCGAAGCACGAGGGGATCATTGGCCTCGATGGTTCAGCCGCGCTCTGGTCGAGCCCGGGCATCTGCCCATGGTTCGAGACGCTCGACAGTGGGCGTCCTTGGAGGCCCACTGTCGAGCTCCTCACCAAGAGGTCATTGAATTGAAGGGCGTTTGCGCTCGAGCTCACCCAGCCGGATAGCCGTGCTTTTCCTTGGCGGCGCGCAAAAGTCCCTGGGCGCGGAGCGTGTCGCCCTGGGCGCACGCCTGTTCCGCCTCGGCGAGTTCGGTCCGGATCTGGTCGTAAATGCTCTTGTCCACATGGCCCGCGGCGAGGTCATTGTCCTGAACGGTGCGGAAATTGGCGATGTCGCCGGCGCAGCCGCCCGCCTGCGGCAGGCGCGACTCGGGCGGCGAAACGCGAACGTAGGACGGCATGGCCGGCGCCGCGAGTTCGACGAGGGGGGACGCGCGGTTGGCGTTGCATCCGGCGACGGCGAGCGTCAGAGCCAGAATTCCGGCAGGCGACAGGACAGGACCAACAAGGACGAGGCGCATGGGCGGCTCCCAAAAAAACCGCAAATTTCATCTTTTGCCAAACAAGAAGCGCGGTCAAGAGTTTCCAGAAGCTGTTCGACGAATGGCCATTCGTCGAACAGGCTCCGGAATTTGTTTTAAAAGGATATTCTCATCCAAAAAGTCTCCAACTTTTTGGGAGCAGGCTTCAACCGGCGCGCAACAGCCGCAACGCCGAATCGCGCTCGAACAGATAGAGCAGCAGCCGCAGGGTCTCGCCGCGCGCGCCGGTCAGTTGCGGGTCCTGCTCCAGCACGCGTTCGGCTTCGTCGCGCGCCATGCGCAACAGCGCGGCGTGGAGATCGAGCCGCGCGATCCTGAAGCCGGGCGCGCCGGACTGACGGGCGCCCAGCACCTCGCCCTCGCCGCGCAGCCGCAAATCCTCCTCGGCGATGCGGAAGCCGTCCTCGGTGTCGCGCAGGATTTCCAGACGCGCCCGGGCGGTGTCGCCGAGCGGCTGGCAATAGAGCAGGATGCAGGAGGATTTGGCCGCGCCCCGGCCGACGCGCCCGCGCAACTGGTGCAATTGCGCCAGCCCGAAACGCTCGGCGTGTTCGATCACCATGATCGTCGCCTCCGGCACGTTGACGCCGACCTCGATCACCGTGGTGGCGACCAGGATTTTGGTCTCGCCGGCGGAAAAAGCCGCCATCGCGGCGTCCTTGTCGCGGCCTTTCATCTGGCCATGGACGAGGCCGACCCGGTCGCCGAAAATTTGCCGCAGATCCTCGACGCGGTCTTTCGCCGCCGCGAGATCGGAGTCCTCGCTGCCCTCGACCAGCGGGCAGACCCAATAGACGCGCGCGCCGGCCTCTACCGCGCGGGCGAGGCCGGCGACGACTTCGTCGATGCGCGCGGCATTGACCGCCCGCGTATCGATCGGTTTGCGGCCCGGCGGCTTTTCGCGCAGCGACGAGACTTCCATGTCGCCGAAATAGGCCAGAGCCAGCGTGCGCGGGATCGGCGTCGCGGTCATCGTCAGCACATCGACGCAGGCGCCCTTGTCGGCGAGCGTCACGCGCTGGTTGACGCCGAAACGGTGCTGCTCGTCGATCACCGCGAGGCCGAGATCGGCGAAGGCGACGTCGTCTTGCACCAGGGCATGGGTGCCGATGGCGATCTGGATCGCGCCGCTTGCAAAACCTTCGAGCGTGGCGCGGCGCTCGGCGACCTTGTCGCGCCCGGTGATCAGCGCCGCCGTCAGGCCGCAGGCCTCGGCGAGCGGCCTGATCGTGGCGTAATGCTGGCGCGCGAGAATTTCCGTCGGCGCCATCAGGGCCGTTTGGCGCCCGCTCTCGATGACCTGCGCCATGGCGAGCAGCGCGACAAGGGTCTTGCCGGAGCCGACATCGCCCTGCAACAGCCGCAACATCCGCCTTTCACTGGCGAGATCGGCGGAAATCTCGGCAAAGGCGTTTTGCTGGTCGCCGGTCAATGCGAAGGGCAGGGCGCGCAAAATCCGGGCGGTCAATGCGCCGTCGCCTGTTTGCGCGCGGCCGCCGAGCTTCTGCATCCGGGCGCGCACCAGCCGCAGCGCCAGTTGATGCGACAAGAGTTCGTCATAGGCCAGCCGCGCCCAAAAAGGCCCTTCGGGCGCGATGTCCGCCGGCTGTTGCGGATGATGCAGCTGGCTCAGGCTGGCGGCGAATGTGCCCCAGCCGGCGGCGCGCAGATTCTTGTCGTCGAGCCATTCCGGCAGCGCGGGCAGGCGGTCGAGCGCCGCCGCCGCCGCTTTGGCAGCGACGCGCTGGAACAGGCCCTCGGTCAGGCCATAGACCGGCTCGACCGGGGGCAGGGCCTTGAGCCCGGCCTCGTCGAGCACGCGGTCCGGATGGACCATCTGCCGATAAAAGTCGAAAATCTCGACGAGGCCCGACACCCAGCGCGTGGCGCCGACCGGCAGCAGTTTTTCGATCCAGCCGGAATTGGCGTGAAAGAAGATCAGCGTCAGATCGCCGGTCTCGTCCTCGGTCAGCACCCGATAGGGTCCCTTGCCGCGCGGCGGGCGGTGCTCGGTCACGCGGACCTTCAGGGTCGAGACGGCGCCGAGGGGCGCCTGGGCGATTTTCGGCCGGTTGCGGCGGTCGACGAAGGAGACAGGCAGATGCAGCAAGACGTCGAGCACCCGCGCCGGTTGGCCTGAGCCGCCGAGCAGCCGGTCGAAAAGCTTTCCGGTCTTGGGCCCGACGCCGGGCAGGGCGCTCGCTTCGGCGAAAAGGGGGTCGAGAAGCGAGGGACGCATCGGTTGTGTTTAGCTTTCGCGGCGCTTTCCGACAAGCGCCCCGGTCTCGCCAGAACGATTTCGGGAAATTCCTTGCGCTCGCGACGCGGCGCGGCAAATATCGCGAAGGATTTCGGCCGCGAGGAGAAGATCATTGATTCGTTTGACGACGATGCTGCTGGCTGTTTTCGCTTTTGCCCTGCCGGCCCAGGCGCTCGACAAGGCGTCCGACAAGGGGCTCGACAAGGTGACCATCGCCGCGAGTTGGCTGGCCGAGGCGGAGCAGGGCGGGTTTTATCAGGCGGTGGCCGACGGAACCTACGAGAGGTTCGGGCTCGACGTGACCATCCTGCCCGGCGGTCCGCAGAAGAACAACCGCCTGCTGCTCGCCGCCGGCAAAGTCGAATTCTACATGGGCGACAATCTGATCGGCCAGTTTTCGGCGGTCAGCGAAAATATCCCCATCGTCACCGTCGCCGCGATGATGCAGAGGGACCCTCTGGTCCTGATGTCGCATCCCGGCGTCGGACTCGATCGTTTCGACGATCTGGCCAAGGCCAAGGCTTTCGTCGGTCTCGCCACCCTGACCACGGTCTGGCCCTGGCTCGAAAAAAACTTCGGCTTTTCCCGCGACAAAGCCGCCTCCTATAATTTCAACGCCGCGCCCTTCCTCGCCGACAAAAACTCCATCCAGCAGGGCTACGTCACTTCCGAACCCTTCGCCATCGAGCGACAGGGCGGATTCAAGCCCAATGTCTTCCTGCTCGCCGATAAGGGCTATGAGTCCTATGCGACGACGATTGAAACCCGCCGCGACCTGATCGACCGGAATTCCGGACTGGTGCAGCGGTTCGTCAACGCCTCCATCCTCGGCTGGAGCAATTATCTTTACGGCGACAACAAAGCCGCCAATGCCCTGATCAAGGCGCAAAATCCCGATATCGACGACGAGCAGCTGGCCTTTTCCGTCGAACAGATGCGCGTTTACGGCATTGTCAATTCCGGCGACGCGCTGAAACTCGGAATCGGCGCGATGAACCGGCGCCGCATCGATCGCTTTTACGGGACGATGGCGGCTTCGGGCGTCGTTCCAGCCGACCTCGATATTTCGCGGGGATTTGATTATCACTTTGTAAACAAGGGGTTCGGCGTCGTTCCGAAACTGCGGAATTGACTTCGGCGCTGGTCGCCCTGCGCGACCTGCGGCTGTCGTTCCGCGCCGGCGCGCCGGTGCTGGACGGGCTCGATCTCGATGTCCTCGGCGGCGAGACCTTGTGCCTGCTCGGCCCTTCGGGCTGCGGAAAATCGACCTTGTTGCGGGTGATCGCCGGGCTGGAGCAACCGGATGCGGGCGACCTCGTCTGGTCGGACGACGCGGCGCGCAAAAAGATCGGCTTCGTTTTTCAGGAGCCCAATCTGATGCCCTGGGCGGATATCTGGGCCAATGTCTATCTGCCCTTGCGGCTCGCCGGCGTCAGCCGCCGCGCCGCCGATCCATTGGTGCGCGATGCGCTCGCCCGCGTCGGCCTGCTTGAGGCGGCGAAAAGCCTGCCGCGCGAGCTTTCCGGCGGCATGAAGATGCGGGTTTCCGTCGCCCGCGCCCTGGTCGATCGCCCATCGCTCCTGCTGCTCGACGAACCTTTCGCGGCGCTCGACGAAATCACCCGCTGGCAGCTCAACGACGTCTTGCACGACCTGCGCCGCGAGAGCGCGGCGACCATCGTCTTCGTCACCCATTCGGTTTATGAAAGCGCCTATCTGGCCGATCGGGTGGCGGTGATGCGGGCGCGGCCCGGCCAAATCGACGCGCTGCTGGCTTTTCCGCGTTCCGCCGCGCCGGGGCCGCAAGACCGGCGCGGCGTGGCATTTGCGGAAAATTGCGGCGCCATAGCCGACGCCCTGGAGCAGGCGATGCGGAAATCCGGACCATGAGCGGCTTTTTCAGTCGTCTGGCTCCGTTGCTGGCGCTCGCCGCCCTGCTCGCGCTCTGGGAGGCGGCGACGCGGTTTTACGCCATTCCCGCCGCGCAATTGCCGGCGCCCTCGGCGATTTTCGCCAGCCTGACCGCCAATGCGCCGCTGTTGTTTTCCGCGACCTTGACGACGCTGTCCGAAGCCTTGCAGGCGCTGGCGCTCGCCGCCGTTGGAGGCGTCGCCCTGGCGCTGCTGTTCGTCTGGTCGCCCTGGCTGGAGCGGACGTTTCTGCCGATGGCCATCGCCATGCAGGTGACGCCGCTGATCGCCATCGCGCCGCTGCTGCTGATCTATCTCGAACCGGACCGGGCCGTGCTCGCCTGCGCCTTTCTCGTCGCCTTTTTCCCGATTCTGTCCAATGCCTCGGCCGGGCTCAAGGCGACCGATCGCGGGCTGATCGAGCTTTTCCTGCTCAAAGGCGCCTCGCGCGAAAAAATCCTGCTGTTGCTGCGCCTGCCTTCCGCCCTGCCTCAGATTTTCACCGGCCTGCGAATCGGCGGCGGCCTCGCCCTGATCGGCGCGGTCGCGGCCGAACTGGCGGCGGGCGCGGCCGGGCGCGGCGAAGGCCTGGCTTTTCGCATTGTCGAGGCGGGCTATCGACTCAAAATTCCGTTGATGTTCGCCGCCGTGACCTTGCTGTGCCTGAGCGGCATGGCGCTTTACGGCGCGCTGGCGGGTCTCGACCGGATTTTGTTGCGGCGGTGGCGCGACGACAAGCTGAGCAACTGAAAGCGGCTTTTTTCAGGGATTTCAGCGTCGGAGCGCGTCAAATTGGCGCACCCGTTTTTCCCGTGTTCTATATAACACTGTCAAATAAAATTATTGTGATCCACATTTTCGCCTTTTTTATCGCCTCTCTTCAACCTCGCTCAACACTGCGGCGCTCCCGGTCGGATGGATTTCGGCAGGCGGGGCGCAGAGGCGGGGCCGGCGGGCCTGAAGGTCGCGCCGACGCGTCAATTGTTTGTTCTAATGCATGTTCTTCACGGAAAAGCCCCGCTTTTCCGAAGGCGGAGTCTTGTCTTCGAAGGCTTAAGTCTTGACCGGGAAGAATATGTTTTGGCCGCGCGACGCCGCTACCCGTGGGCGTCGCCAATGAGCGCGGCGCCTCTTTTCGGGCGAGAATGAGCAGGATCCATGCAGATTTCTCCACAAACCTCCCCAACCGCCGTTAATTCAAATTTAGGTATATTTCGGTTGACTGCAAGGACGCTTCCCGTCCGGACAGACATTTCGAACGGCGGCGGCGCCCCGGCCTCGCCGGTTCGCTTCCCGGCGCCTCACGGCGCCGCGCAGGGCGAACCCGAAGGGCGCCGTATGGGCGCATTTGGCGGAATGTTTGTGAGAGCCGGCGCATGAGCGAGTGGAGTTTCCAGCCCTACGACCCCGAGATGGTCACGCGTTCGAGCTTGCCCCGCAAGATTTTCGTCCGCACCGCGCCCGTCGTCGCCGCCTTTACTTTCAGCGCCCTGGTGGCGCTGCGCCTGGCCGGCGGCCTTGCCGAACAGGCGATCAATGCGGCCCCCGGCCAGATGGCGGCGCCATTGCCGCTGCCGGAATTGCGCCGGCAGGTTGCGGATGCGGAAGCGGCCCAGCCGCTTCCCGCTCCTGCCCAGATCGAAGCCCGCGCCGCGCCGAAAACCTCGATGAGGCAGGCGGCGTCGGCGCAAACCAGAAATCCCTATGGCGCCTTGTTCGACCCGGAAGGATCGCTCGTCGGCGTTCCCGCGCTGATGGCCGAAAACGCGCCGATCGGCCCGGCTTTCTCACCGCTGCAAAGCCAGCCATTGTTCGTGCTCGCCGATCCGGTGGAGCCCGGCGAACAGGTCGCGGAAGCCGAAACCGCGCCGCCCGCCGAGCGGCAAGAGGCGCAAGCCGCGCCGCAAAACACGCGGCAAATCGCGCTGCAATCCACGCCGCCGTCCACGCCGTTGGTGCTGCCGCCGCCAAGGCCCGATCTGGAGGCGAAGCCGCCGCAACAGCTCGCGGAGCTTGAAGTCGCCGACGCCCCGGTTCCTCCCGCCCGTCCGTCCGAATTGAGCACGCAGCCGCGCGCGGTCGAAACGGTCGCGCCCCGCGCGGTCGAACCGTCCGCGCCCCGCGAGGTCCAGACAGCTTTGCCGCGCGTTCCCGAAAACGCCACGCCGCGCCGCGCCGCTTCCCGCGCCTCGGCCCGTGGCGGCGCTCCGACTCTGGCGCAAGGCGAACAGGGCAATGTCTTTGAGAAAATCTTTGGCGGCCTGCAGGCGACGGGCCAGCAACTGGCCTATGCCGCGCAGGAAGGCGCGGCCTTGCGGCTGTCGAGCGGCGCGACGTCCAGCCCCTCGCCGGTCACGACCTCGGGCGGCACCGCCGTCTACGACATCGCCGCGCATACGGTCTATCTGCCGAGCGGCGAGCGGCTTGAGGCTCATTCCGGGCTCGGTCCCTATTTCGACGATCCCGACCATGTCCATCTGCGCATGCGCGGCGCGACGCCGCCGGCGGTCTATGAGCTGAAATTGCGCGAAAGCCTGTTCCATGGCGTCCAGGCCTTGCGTCTGAACCCGGTCAGCGGAACCACCCATGGCCGCAATGGCCTGCTCGCCCACACGTTCATGCTGGGCGCGCGCGGCGATTCCAACGGCTGCGTGTCGTTTCGCAATTACCGCGCCTTCCTGCAGGCCTATATGAACGGCGAGGTGCGCCGTCTGGTGGTGGTGGCGCGGCGGTAAGGTTTTCGCTGCGCTTCCGGCCAAACTTAGTCGCTGACAGTTCCGTTGCAGAACCCTATAAGTCCAAAATCCGCTTACGCCCGAAAAAGGGGCGCGGGCGTATTTGGCTTTGGAGGCCTCATGTCCGGGACGCAGAGATCGAGCGAAGGGTTGGACCCGCGCCGCCGCAGAATTCTGTTTCGCTGCTGGCATCGCGGCATGAGGGAGGTCGATCTGCTGCTCGGCCAGTTCGCCGACGCCCGCATCGACAGTCTGAGCGAGGAAGAACTCGACCAGCTCGAAAAATTCATCGAGGCGCAGGACGGCGATATTTTCTCATGGTTCGCCGGGTCGAAGCCGGTCGATCCGGTCTATGACGCGCCGATCTTCCAGACGATCAAGGCGTTTCACACCCATCATTCGCCGGTGCATCTGTGAAGGCTGCGGTTCGCGCATGACGCGGTCGCCCCCGGTCTTGCGGCGTCGATTGCAACAGGAACTGAATCGACTTTGATGAAACAACTGCAACGCGCTTCGGCCGAACTCGACAAGGGCCGCTCGCTGATCTTTTCGTGCGCGCCGGACGGTTTCGACGCGCTCATCGGCGCCGACCTGCTGCGTGTTCTGGCGCGCGCCGGCGAGAGGCTTCCATGCGCGCTCGTCCATGTCGCGCGCGACGGCCAGCGCCTGCGCTCGTTTCGCGAGGCCTTCGCTTTCGCCGCGCCGGAAGCGGAAATCCTCGAATTTCCCGGCTGGGACTGCCAGCCCTACGACCGCGTCTCGCCCAACGCCGCCATTGCCGCGCAGCGCATGACGGCGCTGGCGCGGCTCGCGCGCACCCGCTCCTCGCTCGAAAAGCCGCGCCTGCTGCTGACCACCATCGACGCTTTGACCCAGCGCGTCCCGCCCTTGCGCGAAATGGCGGCGCGGAGCTTTTCCGCCGCGCCGGGCGCCGCCGTCGATCTCCAGGCCCTCGCGCAATGGCTCGAAGCCAACGGATTTTTGCGCGCCTCGACGGTGCGCGAGAGCGGCGAATATGCGATGCGCGGCGGCATTGTCGATCTCTATCCGCCGAGCCTTGCCGCGCCGGTGCGGCTCGATTTCTTCGGCGACATTTTAGAGTCGATCCGCGCCTTCGATCCCGAAAGCCAGCGCACCACCGGACAAATGCGCGCGCTCGATCTCGTGCCGGTCAACGAGGCGACGATCACGACGCAGACGATCAAACGCTTCCGCCAGAAATATATCGCGCTGTTCGGCGCGCAGACGCGCGGCGACGCGCTTTACGAGGCGGTGTCCGAAGGCCGCCGCCCTGCCGGTCTCGAACATTGGCTGCCGCTGCTGCATGACGGCATGGACAGCCTGTTCGATTATATCGGCGAGGCGCCGCTGCTGCTCGACGCCCAGGCGGAGGCCGTCGCCGCCGAGCGGTTCAATCAGATCCAGGATTATTACGACGCGCGCCGCGCGGTCTATGCCCGCGATCCGGCCCAGTGCAATTACAAGCCGCTGCCGCCCGAACAGCTTTATTTCACCCCCGAACAATTTTCCGCGCAACTCGCCAGGGCGGCTGTGGCGCGGTTCACGCCCTTTGCCGCGCCGGATGGGGGCAAGGACCTCGTCGTCGATTGCGGCGGCGCGCCGGGCCGCAATTTTTCGCCCGAACGCGCCGACGAAAACGCCAATGTGTTCGAGGCCGCCGTGGCGCAAATCCGCGCCCTGCAAGGCGAGGGCAAGAAAGTCATCGTCGCGGGCTGGAGCGACGGCTCGCGCGACAGGCTGGGGTCGGTTCTCGCCGAACATGGCTTGAAGAAACAGGAGCCGGTCTCCTCTCTGTCGCAGGCGCTGGGTTTGCGCGACGGGCGCGTGGCGCTGGCGGTGATCGGCCTCGAATCGGGCTTTGTCGCCGGCGATCTGGCGGTGATCGGCGAACAGGATATTTTGGGCGACCGTCTCGCGCCGCAGCGCCGGCGCAAGAAACGCGCGGCGAATTTTCTCTCCGAAGTCGCGGCCTTGTCGGCGGGCGATCTCGTCGTCCATGTCGATCACGGCATCGGACGCTTCATCGGCTTGAAACATATCGAGGCGGCGGGCGCGCCGCACGATTGCCTCGAACTGCATTATGCGAGCGGCGACAAGCTGTTCGTGCCGGTGGAAAATATCGAGCTGCTGACGCGCTACGGTTCGGAAGAGTCGGAGACGCCGCTCGACCGGCTTGGCCATGGCGCCTGGCGCGAGCGGAAAGCGCGGCTGAAACTGCGCATCCGCCAGATGGCGCAGGGACTGATCAAGATCGCCGCCGCGCGCGCGCTGCATGAGGCGCCGAAATTCGTGTCCCCCGAGGGGCTTTACGCCGAATTTTGCGCGCGGTTCCCCTATGACGAAACCGACGACCAGCTTTCCGCCATCGAAGCCACATTGGCCGACATGGCCTCGGGCCGGCCGATGGACCGGCTGATCTGCGGCGACGTCGGTTTCGGCAAGACCGAGGTCGCGTTGCGCGCGGCTTTCGCGGCGGCGATCAATGGCGCGCAGGTCGCGCTCGTCGTGCCGACGACCTTGCTCGCGCGCCAGCATTTCAAGAATTTTTCGGCCCGTTTCGCCGGACTGCCGATCCGCCTCGCGCAAATGTCGCGCATGGTCTCAACGGGCGGCATGCGCGAGGCGAAAGCCGGCGCGGCGGACGGGACGATCGACATATTGATCGGCACCCATGCGGTGCTCGGCAAAAGTGTCTCGTTCAACAATCTCGGCCTCGTCATCATCGACGAGGAGCAGCATTTCGGCGTCGCCCACAAGGAAAAGCTCAAGGAATTGCGCGCCGCGGTCCACGTGCTGACGCTTTCGGCGACGCCGATTCCGCGCACCCTGCAACTGGCGCTGACCGGCGTGCGCGAATTGTCGATCATCGCCACGCCGCCGGTCGACCGCCTCGCGGTGCGCACCTTCGTGACGCCGTTCGACGATCTGATCTTGCGCGAGGCCCTGTTGCGCGAGCGCTTTCGTGGCGGGCAAAGTTTCTTCGTCTGTCCGCGTCTCGAAGACCTCGACGACGCGACTTCCTGGCTGCGGCAGAATGTGCCGGAAGCGAAATTCACCGTCGCCCATGGACAAATGGCGGCGACCGAACTGGAAGAGCGCATCGGCGCCTTTTACGACGGCAAATATGACATTCTGGTCTCGACCAATATTGTCGAATCCGGCCTCGACATTCCCACCGCCAACACCTTGATCGTCTATCGCTCGGACATGTTCGGGCTGGCGCAGCTCTATCAGTTGCGCGGCCGCGTCGGGCGCTCGAAAACCCGCGCCTATGCGCTGTTCACCACGCCGATCAATCGCACGATCACGCCGCAGGCGCAAAAGCGGCTCGAAGTGCTGCAATCGCTCGATACGCTCGGCGCCGGCTTCCAGCTCGCCAGCCACGATCTCGACATGCGCGGCGCCGGCAATCTTTTGGGCGACGAACAATCCGGCCATATCCGGGAAGTCGGCTACGAGCTTTACCAGCAGATGCTCAACGAGACCATTGCGGCGCTCAAGGCGGGCGGCGGCGCGGCGGCGGAAGAGACCTGGTCGCCGCTGATCACCCTGGGCACGCCGGTCACCATCCCCGAATCCTATGTCGAGGATCTCGACCTGCGGCTGCAACTTTATCGCCGGCTGGCGACGCTGGATGAAGAAGCCGATGTCGAGAGTTTCGCCGCCGAAATGATCGACCGGTTCGGCCCGATGCCGGACGAGGTCAAGCAATTGATGGTGCTGGTCGGGGTCAAGCTGCTGTGCCGCCGCGCCCATGTCGAAAAGCTGGAGGCGGGGCCGAAAGGCATCATCATCGGCTTTCGCAACAATAGTTTCGCCAATCCGGCGGGACTGGTGCGCTTTGTCTCGCGGCAGGGTTCGGAAGCCAAGGTGCGCCCCGACATGAAGATCGTCTTCATCGGCGATTATGCGCGCGCCAAGGACCGTTTGAGCGGCGCAAGGGCGATTCTGCGCGAACTGGTGGGGATTGCGGAGAAGAAGAGCGCGTGAGCGCCGGGGCAAGCGCGCGCCGGGCAAATGGTCTGGCGGGCTCGACTGGCGGCCCGGGGTGCTTAAGCTCACAAAGCAGGGGTCAGGGGACACTGGCGGACATGGCCGCGGGCGCCTGTCATTCGAGGCTCATGGCGTCGGGGGCGGGGCTATGAAGCGCATATCCTTCCATGGTCTCGGCGCGGCGATGGCGGCGGCTGACGCGGCGGCGGCTATGCTCTGGCGATGAAAGTGCGCCGGTCCGCCATCCTCGGAATCTGCTAATACTACATATTTTTATTGAATCATATTTTGTATTTCATGAATGCGCTGTATTTCATGCAATTACTACATTTAATATTGTTGATTTGGATATATTTATGTCAAAACGGCTTTGACCCTGCGTCGGCGGCGGTCTGCGCTTGCCAAGGACTTGAAAAAATTGCAAGCTAAGCTTGGACTGGCGACCCTCTCTGGAGGTCGCATAGCGCGTTTCGGAAAATATTCCTCATTTTTTACAATCGTTTCGGTATCAACGGAGCGACAAGGAGGCATTATGACTAAACTGCGAAACTACAAAATCGTGAGCGTATTGGCAGTATCCGCCCTTGTGGCGGCAGTTCAGCCCGGCTATGCGGGCACGATAGTCTATGACAATTTTCAGGCGCCCGGTGGGTATACGCTCGCCGACTATTATGCGAAATGGTCGACCCCGTATGGACTTGGGGAGATGGCCGTCAACGACACCCGGAATTTTGTCGGCGGAAAGTTCAACATTTCGGCGGCGCCGTTCAAGACGTCTTATGACTATAGCGTCTACGACCATCTCAAATACATCTCCGCCAGCAATTCGTCCTTTGCCGTACCCCAAAAAGGCTCGCTGACCTTCTCGACGACCATCCAGGCGCAAACGCCCGGCGTTCAGGATGGCCGCATCATCAACGGCACATACATCCAAAGCGGCGCGCCTTATTCGGCGCCGACCTTCGCGTCACAGCAGGCGGCGGCGGTGATGAACATGATCGATTTCTCGACCGGACAGCTGTTCGACATCTTTATATCTGGCAATCAGGCGATGACTCTTTACGAGCGTCTGCCCTCGGCGGTTGTCAACCCCAGCCTGAATCCCGGAGATCCCGGCTACGTCGGAATTGGCGACATTTATACCCAGATCGCCAAGGTCGCGAACGGCATCGGAGGCGGTCCGCATCAGGTGTCGATCCGCTATAGCCACGACGGCGCCTTGTCAGGGGTCGATTATTATCTGGACGGCTCCCTGCTCACGCACATCGGGAACATCGGCATTCCTCTCGACGCCCAGGGCGTTCCGTTCACGGGTACTTACCCATCTTACGGGCCGGGCGAACCGCTCGCGACGGATATTCAGAACTTCGCGATCGGGTTCGGGCTGTTCAGTGTGGTTGACAGTTTTCCGTTCCAGTTGAGCGAACGGCCAGACCTCGCCGTCTCGGTCCCGATCGCGAATCGCATCTTCGGTCAGGGCGCGATCGCCAGCTTTGGCAGTTTCGAAGTCACGACCACCTCCGTCCCCGAACCCGGAACATGGTCGATGATGCTCGCCGGTTTTGGAGCGCTCGGCTGGATCGAGCGGAGACGGCGGGCGGGGCTCCAGTCTGGACGGGCATAGGTCGCAGCGCACATCGAACCAGGATGACGCCGTCAACCTCCGGGAGGACCTTGATGCCTTGAAGCCGCAGTGAGCCATTGCGGAAAACCGTCAATTTGGCCGGCGGGTCCCCGAATGGAATCGCGCCGTCTTATTGTTGCTGTGCGCCGGCGCGCAAAAGACCGGCAGTGCGGGGCAAGGGCGATGCGTGTCGTCGCGGGCGAAAATCCGGGCTCGGGCCCAGAACCGGAAAGGCCGCCTCGCGGCGGTCTTTCCTTGTTCATGACCGGTTTCGATCAGGCGACGACGGAGGCCAGCCTGTTCCGGCGATAGCCGAGGAAGCCCAGACCGGCGAAGCCGAGCCCCATCAGCGCCCAGGTTCCGGGTTCCGGAACGCCGGTCACGGAATGGATCAAGGTTACTTGCGTGCCCTGACCCATGGTGGCGTAATGGCCGACGGTGTGGTTGTCGGATTCATAGCCGCCGCCAAAATTGTTTTCGCTGAAGACGACTTTGGAGAACGATCCGGTCTTGTCGAAAAAATTCACGAAGACGAACGGTTCGCCGCCATCCTGGCCTTTGAAGGCCGCGTTGGGATTGCCGTAGTAAAGGCGCGGATTCGCCGAAAGATTCACAGCCTTGATCACGTCCGACGGATCGAAGGTGAACAGCTTCTGTCCGCCGTCGCCGTAAAAGGTGGCATAATTACCCTTGTCGAGGGCCGACAACCAATAGCCGAAGTAGTTCACGCCGCCGGAAACATCGGAGGACAGCGTCAACGCATAGGGCGTTTTCGAAAACGCAACGGCATAGTTGCCCGCGCCGCCCGCGCCGCCGTATTTGTCGGCCGCGTTGATCTGGACGCCGTTGCCGCTTTCCGCCGCGTAGGTCCCGGTAATCGTCGATCCGACGCCGCTGGTCCCGAAATTGGTGGTGAAGGATTGCGGGTATTTGTGGACCGCGAGGCTGTCGAAGTTCTCGACGCCGCCGACCGAAAAGGTGGCGGTGGTGTTCTGGACTCCCGCCGCTTCGGCCTCGAAGCTCACGATGAACTGCACACCGGCGACTGCGCCGCTGGCGGTGAACAGTCCTGTTAATGCGATGGTCGCTGCCGTGAAAACGGCCATCCTTTTGGAAACATTGGTCATTGGGTTGGCTCCTTGGTCTGATCCGACTGGGGTGATCATTGTCGTATCCTTCGCAAGGCCGAGGCCATCGGAGACAATCTGATTGCCGACACTCTAACTAATTGATTTTATTGAAAAAAATGAAAACCAGCGGCGGCTGGGCGTTCCCGAAACGCACAGTCTGCGGCGATCGGGATTGCATTCCGCGAATCGGAAATCGTTAATTCGCGAATGGCATCTGGCGCGGCCAGAGCGCTGAACGCCATTTAATTTCAGTGATTTACCAGATGGCCTCGTCATGCGATCTGTTGGACGCAGCCTGCCGGCTGCGCCGAACATGAAAGGCGCGTGATGAGCGAACCGAAATCCTTGATGCAACTCGTCGGCCTGCCGCCGGCCCCGGGCCGTTTCGGCGACTCCGCCTTGATCCTGATCGATTGCCAGCGCGAATATACCGAGGGCGCGCTGGTTCTCGACCATATCGCGGCGGCGGTGGCGGAAGCTTTGAGGGTTCTGGAGCGCGCGCGTGAAAAAGGCGCGCCGGTGTTTCACATTGACCATCACGGGCCTGCCGGCAGCCCGATTTTCGCGACCGAGGGACCCTTGGTCGCGATCGTCCCGGAACTGGCGCCGCGCGCCGACGAGGCCGTCGTGGTCAAGGCTCTGCCGAATGCCTTCGCCGGCACGGGGCTGGCCGAAAAAATCCGCGCCACGGGCCGGGAAGAAATCATTGTCGTCGGCTTCATGACCCATATGTGCGTCAGCACGAGCGTGCGCGCCGCGCTGGAACCCGGCTTTCGCGCCACCGTGGTGGCCGGCGTCAGCCCAGGTAGCCGGGCAGATCCTGCGCCTCGGGCAGGCGCGCGAGCTTCTCCGCCAATTCCATGGCGAGATCGAATTCAAGTTCGATCAGGCGCCGGCTCATGAAGGTGCGGAAGTAATCGCCCCACATGAATTCCTGGTAGGGCGTATCGTGGTCGTCGAACGCCTTGCCGCGCAGGCGCCGCCCGAGCGTACGCCAGATATTGTCGGTGAGGTCCACGATCGAGGTTGGAATCGCGGCATAGGGACGGCGATTGCCTTCGGCGTCGTAGGGCCAGCAATAATGTTTCGAGTCCATCGCCTGCCAGAATTCCTTCGGCTCCTTGTCGGACCAGTCGGCGAGTCGATCGCCCAGCACGGCCTCGGAAATGTGCAAAGACCAGAGCGCGCGCGCCAGATGGTGATGGTCGACGATGTAGATCTGCCTTCGAGGGCCCAGGACATAGGGAATCGGCTTCCTGTGCAGAAGCGCCTCGATATCCGAAGCGTCCATGTCGGCAATTTTCGCCGCCCGGCTTGCGACTTCGTCAAGACCCAGCGTCATCTGGGTCGGCCGCAGTTTGGATATTGCAATCTTTGGTCCGGTCATGCGCCGCCGCCTCGCGATTATTGCTGGTTTCGATCCTGCGGACATCGCCCGGACCGGTCCGGCCCTTTTTCAGTCCGGCGACCGATGTGTCCAATCTCAGAAGGGTGTCAAAGCATGCTGGATGATCTCCGGGCCGATGCTGGTGTCTCCGCGAAATGGATTGTCGAGAACGACCACCATGCCCGTCGCCAGTCCGATCGCGGACATGTGCATCATATTGATCTGTATGCCGAAGCGATGCGCGGTGTCGCGCCCGCTGAGAACGGACGCGGCGATGACAAACAGCACGAGCAGGACCCAGAAGTCCTCGGGTATATTCAGGGTGGCGATCGAAAGTCGTCCCGACCTGGAAGTTTCGATCTGCGCGATAAGCTTCGACAGGTCGGAGCGAAAATCGGATCGCGAGGGCGCGGTTGCCGCCTGGCTTTCCTGGATCGCGCGAACGGCTGTCCAGAGATCGTCGAGATTTTTTTGAACAAGCGGCGACAGAGCAACCGGTTGCGTGGCCAGGCGCGGCCACTCGTCCTGGGCGACATCCTGCGCATAGGATGCAAGCGCCTGTTTCGCCGCGCCGCCCGAAGGACCCAGCGCGTCCAGTTCTCTGCCCAGACGGTAGATCGTGGTCGCCTCCAACCGCACCGCCTTGTCGGTTTCCGACAGGGTTGTCAGTCCGTTCGAGATCAGCAACGCCAGAACAAATGCAGAAAATCCGAGCACGCTCGAGTGCGCGGCTTCGCCGAGCTTGTCGTCATAGGCGTCGTGCTTCGGCCAGTGGCGAAACCATAATCGGTTTGCCAAAAATGCCAGCAAGCCGCCGATCAGGCCAAAACTCACAGCCGAAATCGCGAGAATCGCCCCATCCGAGAACGAATTGGCGGAATTGGCTATGGCGTCCACAGCAGTCGTCACAATGGCGAACATTCGAGGCTCGCTTTCCGCGCGGTTTACTGCCCGATGACGAACTCGGGCGACCGATGCCGTATACCTACTTTAGCGATAAATAACAACAAATTAGGATAGGCTGCGGTGGCGTCGCGAGGCTTTTTTTCGTTGGCGTGGGCGGTCCCGCCTGTGGTCTCTTGAGCGGCGTCGATTCTTCCTCCGCCCGGACGCTTTTCGATGGCCGCCGCCCGTTCGTTTTTCCGGCCTGAAATTCTATCGGCATGATCCGCGCGCGGTCGGCGAGATTGCGGCGCGTTTCATTCGAAACCCTGCCGGGGTTCGCCGCCAACAACCAGCCCGCCAGCTTTTGGGACCTCATCGAGCGAGATAATCCGGGGAAAAGCCAGGGGCGACCCGCCCCGGCGCCGACGCCAAACAAGGAAGAACCCGGGTTGGCGCGGCAGCCTCTTGTCGACGCGTTTTTTTATTTCTAAGTCATTATATTTGTTATAAGTTTTGGCCTACGAATTGGATTTAGCGTTTTTTGCGCCATTGTATTGATAGCAACGCAGCGGAATGAGCGATGCCTGGCCCGCGCAGCGCAGCCATTTCGCATCAATTGGGAAGGGATTGGTGCGCCATGAAGCCGCAATTTGATTCAATGCCCGGAACCGGACGAGGCCAGGCGATCCAAGGGCCTGGCGCCAGGGCCATGGCCTTGCTGCTGTCATCAAGCGCAATAGCAGCCTTGCTCGCCGCCGCGCCGCCCGCCAGCGCCCAGACCCCTCCGGGCTACAACGCGTCTCTCCAATATGGTTTGGGGCTCATCGGGGCGCCGGCCGCCTGGAATTCGGTCGGCAACTACATCGGAACCGGCGTCACCATAGCGGTCGCCGATACGGGCATCGTCAACAATCAAGTTCCCCCAGGGTTCTCCGGGGCAGGCAAGATCGATCCCCGCAGCAGGAATTTCGTGCTGCCCGCGCCCGGGGAGATCGAGGGCCCAGGCGATTACTACGATCTTGCTAGTCACGGGACCCATGTTTCCGGCATTATCCTGGCTTCCGGGGATAGCTCTTCGCCTGGCGTCGCCTACAACGCAAATGTCGTGATGCTTCGGGCTCTGGCCGATACCGCCGCCTGCGAGAACCAGAATTGCAACGCCCCTGGCGTCAACAATGCTTTGGCGGAATCGCTCATATATTTTGCGGATCTCAAAGATGTCCGCATCTATAACGGGAGCTGGGGACCGGCTTTGCCCTTTGGCACTAAGGGTCTGACCAAATGGGAAGTTGATGCGGAAGAGGCGGCCTGGGCAGGGGCGGCGCTGTATGCGATCTCGAAAGGCAAAATCATCGTCGCCGCTGCGGGCAACGACCGCCAGTCCAATCCGGTCGCTGGCCTCAACCCGAGCGGCCTTGCCCTCTATCCGTTCATCCGTCCAGGCGTTAACGCCAACGCGGGCGTCTATTCCGATGGGGGCGCAAATTTAAATTTCTCGACTCTGTTGCAGCAGAGCGGTCTGATCATCGGCGTAACGGCGGTCGGAAAGGACAAGAATATTTCGACCTTTGCAAACGCCTGTGGCGTCACGGCAAGCTGGTGCGTCGCCGCTCCGGGAGGCAATCCGGCAGAGAGAGGCGGAACCGACCCCGCGGCAACGCCCGGGATTTACTCGACATTTCCTTTCGGCTACCCGAAACCGACTGACACTGGATATGGCTTCAACTATGGCACCTCGATGGCGGCGCCGATGGTTTCGGGCGCGCTCGGGCTGCTGAGCGGGGCCTATCCGAATTACAATTCCCAGGACCTTGCGCATGTCCTGTTCGCCACCGCCGAGAACGTCCGCGGGGAGGCGGGGGTCAACGCCGTCTACGGCTATGGCATGATCCGCCTCGATCGGGCGGTCTCCGGCCCGACGACGCTCGCCGCCGGCCACGAGGAAAAAGTCGATTATCAGCAAATGACTTATTGGAGCCAGCCACTCGCGGCGGCCGGCGGATTCACCAAGACCGGCGCCGGCTATCTGATCGTCGCAGGACGGACCTCGGCCGCCGGCGACGTCATGGTGAGCGGCGGCGCGCTTGGCGTCGACGGAACCCTGACCCTCGCCACGAAGTTGCTCATCGAGCAGGGCGCCACGCTGGCGGGTTTTGGCTGGATCAAGGGCGACACCGTCATCGATGGCGTTCTCAATGCCGGGCAATTGCCCAATTACGGCGACCTCGTCGCCTATTTCGGCGGCGTCTTGCCGGCTTCAATTCCGCTGACCGGCACGTCCCCGGGCACGCTGACGTTCAGCGGCAATGTGGCGCTGGGCGCCACCGCCAACACACGGGTCAATGTCGACGGCCCCCTGCAAGTCCCGGGCGGACCCGGGACCTATGACAAGATCGTCGTCGAGGGCGCCAACCATACATTCACGGCGAATGGCGTGCTGACGCCGGTTTTGCGCGGAATCCCCGGCGGCTCCAACACTTACGTCCCGACCATCGGCGCGGTCTTCCCGTTCCTCACAGCCTTGAACGGCGCCTCCGTCACCGGCTCCTTCGCCGGCTTGATCCAGCCGACTGACGGTCTTCTCGCGCCAAACGCCCGGTTCGATGTCGTCTACGCCCCCTACGGCCTCACGCTGGACGTGACGCCGGCGTCATTCGCCACCCTCGCCGCGACGCTGTCCCTCAACGCCAATCAGCGAGCGCTGGCCGGCGTGCTCGATCGCGTTCGTCCGCCGGCGGGGCCGGCCTTGTCGGGAACCGTCCGGACCATCTACGACTCTCTCTATGGGCAAGACGTCAGCGGCAGCGCCGCGGCGTTGGGGGCCCTGTCTGGTCAGGGCCAGGCTGCGACGGCGGGGGCTGTGCTGGATGCCTTTTCCGCCTTCTCCGGCGTGATCGCCGACCGTCAGGCCATGCTCCTGGCGGGACTCGGGGATGTGCAGGCGGCTTTGACCCCAAATATGGCCTTTTCCTATTCGAGCACGACCGGCCCGGTCTTCCAGGCGCTCGCGGGGCAAGGCGTCCCGTTCCCGACAGAAGCGGCGCCCGCGGCTCCGATCGCCAAACCCCAATGGACGACATGGGGCCAGGGATACGGCCGCTGGTCGCGGGTGGGCGCGGCCGACGGCCTCCCCGGCGCGAACACCTCCAGCGGCGGCTTCGCGATCGGCGGCGACGGCCTGGTGGGGCCCGATTTGATCGCGGGCGGTGCGCTGGGTTATACCTACACCTCCACCGGCAGCGACTTTACGAAAGCGACCGGGAATACCTATGCAGGGGCGTTATACGCCACCTGGACGCCCGGCCCGCTCGTCTTCGACGGACGTTTGGCGGCGGGCCCTTCTTCGGGAGGCGCTTCGCGAACCATTTCGTTCCCGGGCCAGTTCGCCTCGGCCTCGGGATCGATCAACGGGTGGGGAGGGCTGATCGCCGGCGACGCCGGTTACCGGTTCGATGTCGAGGGAACGACCCTCAAGCCATTCGTCGGGCTGACCGGCCAGACCTTCAACCGCCGGGCCTTCAATGAAACCACGGATTTCGGCCTCAGTTTTCCCTCGCAGTCCTTCAACAGGCTGACCAGCGAAGTCGGGCTATGGGCGACCCGGTTATTTCATAACGGCCTCACCACCTATATGGTGCAGCTCAAGGGCTCCTGGACGGAGGACTTCGGCAACCAGGCGCTCACGACGCAAGCGGCGCTGCTGGACCAACCCTTCACCATCGCCGCCGCCAACCCGGGCCGCGCCGCCGCGGTGTTAGCGGTCAACCTCGCGGCCTGGCAAACCGAGAACGTGGCCCTGTTCGCCAAGTACGAGGGCCAGTTTCGCGGTAATGCGACCTCCAGCGAGGCGGCTCTCGGCGTAAGGGTCAAATGGTGAGACGGCGACAGGGGCCAGAAAGCCTGGCGTTCGATTTGAGGCCGCGCCGACAGCCTCTGGGCGCATGAAAAACAGCCCGTGCGTTTTGCGTCGCCGGCTTGTTGCCTCGCTGAGCCGGCGCGTTCGAAACGGCGTCGCGCCTTCCGATCGCCGCTGTCTGCCGATGCGCAAAGGCGCGTCGGGATTTTTGAATCTTTACCGGTTGGCTTCTTCATGCGAGCAATTTGATGCGGCCTGCCGGCTGCGCCGAGCTTGAAAGACAGGCGATGAGCGAACCCAAATCCCTGATGCAGCTTGCCGGACTGCCGCTCGACCCGAGTCGGTTCGAGGATTCCGCCTTGATCCTGATCGATTGTCAGCGCGAATATTCCGAGGGCGCGCTGACGCTGGAGAATATTGCGGCGGCCGTGGTGCAAGCGGCAAAGGTTCTGGAACGCGCGCGCAAGACTGGCGCGCCGGTGTTTCACATCGTCCATCACGGGCCTGCCGGCAGCCCGATTTTTGCGCCCGATGGCCCCTTGGTGGAGATCGTCCCGGAACTGGCGCCGCGCGCCGATGAAGCCATTGTGGTCAAGGCTTTGCCGAACGCCTTCGCAGGCACGGGGCTGGCCGAGAAAATCCGCGCCACGGGCCGCAAGGAGATCATCGTCGTGGGCTTCATGACCCATATGTGCGTCAGCACCACGGTGCGCGCGGCGCTGGAACTCGGCTTTCGCGCCACCGTGGTGGCCAGGGCCTGCGCGACGCGCCCGCTTCCCCTGCTCGGCGGCGCGGTGGACGCCGCGACCCTGCACCGCGCGGAACTCGCCGCGCTCGCCGACCGTTTTGCGATTGTCGTCGAGGATGCGGCGGCGCGGGTTTGATCAGCCCCGCGCAAATTCCGCGAAAGCCGCCAATTGCTTGCGCAGAAACGCCTTCGTCGCCTCGTCGGTGAGGTCGCCGGTGGCTGCGTCGCTTTTGCCAAGGGCGCCGCCGATCATCGCTTCGGGTCCGTTCATCACCCGGCCGTCGAGAAAGACGAAGGTCTGGCGCAGGTGATATTGCATCCGCGCGCCGCCGAGCGCTCCGGGCGAGGCCGATTGAATCAGCACCGGCTTGGCCTTGAACGGCGTCGAGGGCAGGCGCGACAGCCAGTCGATGGCGTTTTTCAGCACGCCCGGCACGGAATAATTATATTCCGGCGACACGACGATCACCCCGTCGCAGGCGAGGATCGCGGCGCCCATCGCCTCGACCGCCGCCGGAAATCCCTGCGCCTGAAGATCGGCGTCATAGAGCGGAAAATCACCGACCGAGCCGAGCGCCGAAATGGTCGCGCCTTCGGGGGCGAGAGCCGGCAGCGCGCGGGCGACGCCGCCATTGACCGACGCCTTGCGCAGGCTGCCGAGCAAGGTGACGAAATGCAGAACTTTGGCGGTCATGAGGCGGGGTCTCCCAAAAATTCAGCGGGATGGGGAATCGGATGGTCGGTTTGCAAAATCCAGCCTTCGGCCGCCGCGCGGCCGGCGTCGCGCAAGCTGGAGACGAAGGACCATTCGAGATTGGCGGGGCTGGCTTCGGCCAGAAGCTCGATCTCGTTTTCGGCGGAGATGCGGTCGAGTCGCAATCGCGCCCATTTACCGGAGGCGTCGCCCGCCGCGCAGAGCGGCGCCAGCAGGCGGATCGCCTCGATTTCGCGGTCGAGCGTCGAGGAAAAATTGATCTGGTCGATCCTTCGTTCGATCTCGGGCCGGCTGCGCGGAACGGCCTGCGAGCGCGTCGGCGTAATCTGGACGATCAGCACGTCGGAGGCGTCGCTTTCGGCGACGAGCGGCGTCAGCGGAGGATTGGCGACATAGCCGCCGTCCCAATAGGCCTCATTGTCGATCTCGATGGTGTGATGGATCAGCGGCAGGCAGGCGGAGGCCAGCACATGCTCGACCGTCAGCTCCGCATTGCGGAAAATGCGCAGATTGGCGTCGCTGACCCGCGTCGCGGCGATCAGCAGGCGCGGGCTGGCGGTTTTCCGCAAAAGTTCGAAATCGACGCTCTTTTCGAGCGCCTGCCGCAACGGGTTGAGGTCGAAGGGATTGAACTGATAGGGCGAGAGCGTCCGCGCCAGCAGGCCCATCGGCAAGGTCACGGCCTTGGGCAGGAACAAGGCCGACTGGCTGACGCCGGTCCAGAATTCGTCGAGAGTCTTCCGCGCGCCCTCGCGCCCGCCGCTCGCGAGCCCGCTCGCCAGCAGTACGGCGTTGACCGCGCCGGCGCTCGCCCCGGAAAAGGCGTCGAAGGCGATGCTGTCCTCTTCCAGGAGCCGGTCGAGCGCGCCCCAGGTGAAGGCGCCGAACGAGCCGCCGCCCTGCAAAGCAAGGGCAAGCAGGCGGGGAGGCCACGGACGGCGATCGTTGCGGCGCAGATCTAGGGCCGCCTTGACAAAATCCACTGTCGTCTCCGCTTTGCGCTGCCGCGACGCCTGGGCAAGAGTTAAGGGCCGCGTCGGAAATGGCAAGGGCGCACGGGCGGCGGACGGCCTCCAACGGCTCGATAATGTCAAAGCAAGATATTGTTTTCAAATGATAAATTTGCAGAGGCAAATTATTGCAGGCATTTATGCCCATCTATTCGGGCGCTCGCCAGAATGTGTCCAGGACGTCGCCGAACAGCGACGGCGTGTAACGGGGCAGGGATTCGGGCCGCGCGAGGCGGCGCCAATACGCGACCCATTGATCGCGGGCATGGAACAGCGGCACGACATAAAAGCCCGACAGCAGGACCCGGTCAAGCGCCCGCGCGGCGGTGACGAATTCTTGCCAAGAGCGCGCCGATTGCAGGGCGGCGATCATCGCGTCTATGGCCGGGCTTCTGGCCCCGGCGAGGTTGTAGGAGGCCTCCTGGTCGGCGCTGTCGCCGCCCCAGCGCATGCGTTGCTCATTGCCGGGCGAACTCGAAGCCTGCCAAAGGCCGACGATCATGTCGAAATCGAAGCGCTGGCGGCGGCGCTGATATTGCACTTCATCGACGTCGCGCACCCGCGCCTCGACCCCGATGCGCCGCAATTGCCCGGCAAAATGCAGCGCCAGACGCTCCTGCTCGCGATTGGCGACGAGAATTTCGAAGGCCAGCGCCTTGCCGTCGCGGGTCAGGGCGCCCTCGTGCAGGCGCCAGCCCGCCAACGCCGCCAGTTGCAGGGCGCGGCGCGCGGTTTCGCGGTCGCGTCCGCCGCCATCCGAGCGCGGCGGCGTCCAGCGGCCCTCAAGAATGTCTTCGCGCACGGCGCCGGGAAAGGGCGCGAGCAAGGCCCGTTCCGCGGCGCTGGCCGGACGGCCGGAGGAGGAGAGTTCGGATTCGTCGAAAAAGCTCTTGGTGCGGGTGTAGAGGTTCGAATAGAGATTGGCGTTGATCCATTCGAAATCGAACATCGTCGCCAGAGCCTCGCGCAGACGCGGGTCGGCGAAAAGGGCGCGTCGCGTGTTGAAGGCGAAGCCCTGCAGGCCCTTGGGGCCGCCGAGCGGCAAGCTTTGCGCGATCACCCTTCCGTCGCGGCGTGCGGCGAAATCATAGCCCTCGATCCAGCGATGCGGCTGGTCCTCGTCGCGATAATCGATCAGGCCGGCTTTAAAGGCTTCGAACAGACTATTGTCGTCGCGGGAATAGGTGAAGTCCACTTCGTCGAAATTATAGAGGCCGCGTCGAATGCTCAAGTCTTTCGCCCAGTAGTTGTCGTCGCGGCGCAGCACGAGCCTTTCGCCCGGCTTGACCTCGGCGACGCGATAGGGGCCGGAGCCGAGCGGAATCGCCAGTCCCTCCCCGGTAAACCGCTTTTCGGTCATCGCATGGGACGGCAGCACCGGCATCAACGCCAGAATCATCGGCAATTCGCGGTCGTCGGCGCCGGTCAGGTCGTAATGCACGGTATGGTCGTCGGGCGCGTCGATGGAGCGCACCAGCGAAAAAGCGGCGCGCTGCTGCGGCCGGCCCCGGGTTTTGAGCAGGTTGAAGGTGAAAATCAGGTCGCGGGCGGTGATCGGCGCGCCGTCGGAAAAATGCGCGGAGGGATTCAGGCGGAAGGTGACGAAGCTGCGCGCCGCGTCGGTCTCGATGGTTTGCGCGATCAGGCCGTAAAGGGTGAAGGGCTCGTCGAGCGAACGCGCCATCAGGCTTTCATAGACCGGGCCGGCGAGCCCTTGCGCGGTCGAGCCGGCGTTGACGCCATAGGGATTGAGGTTGTCGAAGGCGCCCATGGCCCCGAGATGCAGGACGCCGCCCTTGGGCGCGGCTGGATTGGCATAGGGCAGATGGTCGAAATCGGGCGCCAGCGCCGGTTCCCCATGCATGGCGATGGCGTGGCTGATTCGCCCGGTCGCGGTCTGCTGCGCCGCCGCCGGGCCGCAGAGCAGCACAAAAGCCAGCAAGCTGCGCCGCCCGGCGGCGAAAAAGCCCCGGCAGGCCGACAGAAGTCTGTTTTCGGAGATGAAAATCGGGCGCATGGCGCGATTCTAGATCATTGCGCGGGCCTCGTCAGGCGGCCGCCTTCACAAATTTCGGCGAGCGCGGCATTTACCCGCTGGAAAATCCTCCATGAAGGCGATATGAAGTCGGCGTCAATATGTCGCCTCAATTTGAGGCGAAGAGCGCACCAATTCGCTAACGAGCGCGAGCGGGCGCCATTTTCCCCGCCGCCTTCCGCCGCTCCGTTGAAAGGATTTCGAATGTCTTCGTTCTCGTCCCGCATTGCCGCCGCTTGGGTGGCGGGCGCTCTGGCCCTCGGTTGCGCGCCGGCTTTCGCCCAGCAGCCCCAGCCTGCCGCTCCCGGCGGCCCGGCGCCGCAGGGGCCGGTGAAGGTCGATCTGATCCCGTCGCAGGAGACCTGGACCAAGGTTTGCGGACACGACCAGGCCGCCAACAAGGACATTTGCTATACGACGCGCGATTTCGGCGCCCAGGCCGGCCAGCCGCCGGTGCTGGCGCTGGCGGTCTATGACGTGAAGGGCGAGGATACAAGAATCGTGCGCTTTCTGATGCCGGTCGGCCTGATGCTGCGCCCCGGCTTCCGTTTCGCCATCGACAAGGGCCCTGTTACCGAAGGCGCCTTCGAGATCTGCTTCCCCAATGGCTGTTTCGCCGAAGCCAAGGTCAAGAAGGACGTGGTCGAAGCCGCCAAGAAGGGCGCGAACATGACGGTCGTGGTCAAGAATCAGGCCAATGCCGAAGTCGTGTTCAACCTGCCGCTGGCGGGGTTCGGCAAGGCTTTCGACGGCCCGGCGATCGATCCGAAAGTGCTCGAAGAGCAGCAGAAGAAGCTTGCCGCCGAATTGCAGAAGCGCGCCGAGGAAGAGCGCAAGAAGCTCGAAGCGCAGCAGCCCGCAGCCCCGGCGCCCGCCGCCCCGGCCGCGCCCGCCGCGCCGCAGAAATAAGCTTTCGTCGGCGCTCCGGCGATCCTTCGAATAAAAAAGCGCGGATTTCGATCCGCGCTTTTTTTGATGTCCGGATTCGAATTCAGTTCAGGACATTGCCCTTTCGGACATAGCGTCCGGTGTCGCTGCGGGCGAAAACCTCGTCGATCTGCGGATTGCGCAGCGGCGCGCCGCTGTCGTCGCGTTCGAGATTCTGCTCGGACACGTAGGCCATATATTCGGTTTCGGAATTTTCGGCGTACAGGTGATAGAATGGCTGGTCCTTGGCGGGCCGCACTTCCTCGGGGATGGACAGCCACCATTCCTCGGTATTGGCGAAGACCGGATCGATGTCATAGATCACGCCGCGAAAAGGATATTTGCGGTGTTTGACGACGTCGCCAATGGCGTATTTGGCCTCGCGCGGTTTCATGAAAGATCCCTGTCGAGCCTTGCAGGGCCGGAAAGGTTTCACAGCCCGGCGCGGGAGTCAATCTCGCGTAGGCCTCAGGGGAGAAGGGACGCGGCGCCGGCCGTCAAAAACCGTAGACAGCGGCGTAATCCGGGTCTTTCGCCGCGACCTGGCGGGCCAGATCGACCATCACCTTGGCCTGTTTCCAGGTGGCGTCGTCCTGCATCTTGCCGTCGATCATGGCGATGCCGGAGCCGTTCGGCATGGCGTCGAGGATCTTCCGGGCGAAAGCCACTTCCTTGGCGTCGGGCGAGAACACCGTCTTGGCGATGGCGATCTGGCTCGGATGCAGCGACCAGGCGCCGGCGCAGCCCATCAGGAAGGCGTTGCGGAACTGCACTTCGCAGGCGACGGGATCGGCGATGTCGCCAAAGGGCCCGTAAAAGCTCTTGATCCCGGCGGAAACGCAGGCGTCCACCATTTTGGCGAAGGTGTAATGCCACAGATCCTGCTGATAGACCGGGCGTTCCCTGGTCGCGTCGCCGGTCGGGTCGGCCAGCACCTTGTATTCGGGATGGCCGCCGCCGATCCGGGTGGTCTTCATGGCGCGCGAGGCGGCGAGATCGGCCGGGCCAAGGCTCATGCCATGCATGCGCGGCGAGGCCAGGGCGATTTCCTCGACATTCTTCACGCCCTCGGCGGTCTCCAGAATGGCGTGGATCAAGATCGGCTTCGTCACGCCATGCCGGGCTTCGAGCTGGGCCAGCAATTGGTCGAAATAATGAATGT
>NZ_CAIUXT010000211.1 GCF_903903185.1 uncultured Rhodoblastus sp. | reverse complement strand
GGTCGCTGGGATAACGCAACTTGTCGCGGTCGTATTTCGCCCGGTTCTCGCTCGTCCACATCGGCAGCCCCTCCCGAATCAGGCTGCTTTCCATGAATCACAAACGACTCGTGCGATTCAACTTCTTTTCGGACGGACACTTAGGTTAGATAGTAGATGGGAAGTACTTGCTCTCACTAGATTCATATTAGCGTTCATTGTTATGGTCGGGCACGAAAATTACTTTATCGACCTTTTAACTGGATGGAGTAAATTTGGCCTTTGGCTGAATCAAGGTTCGGCAGTTTTTGGTTTTTTGATTATATCTGGGTACTCCATTGCGGCCAGTTTAGATAGACAACCGGATGGTTTTTTCTGGCGGCGCGTCACGCGAATATACCCCACCTATATCGTCGCTATTGTGCTAGCTATTGCGGTTAGCTTCCTTTTAAAGGGAAAAATTATAGTTGCGACTGGTGACAATATTCCTCCGCCAACCTTTTTAGAGATTTTTAGTACAGTCTTTATGCTACAATCTTTTGTTTCTCGCCCGATACCTCTGGCGGGACAACTTTGGACCGTCGCAATTGAATGGTGGAACTACATTTTAGCGCCATATTTCGCAAAACTAAAAGCTATTCCGCTATACATATTTGGAGCCACCTCGTTGTTATACAATATCACAACGTGTCCACCGGATGCGTCGGTGTTAAAGTATGGCTTGGCGTTCATCGCCGTCAGTTGGTATTGGGTCTCGGGGTTTCTTTATTATAAACATAGGAAATCTCCAATAGGGTATGTAGTATTGTTTACTCCTGTAATAATGGCATCTGTATCAGGTACGTTTGTGGGGAGGGCTGTGATAATCGCTGTAGTAGCAATAGCGCTGTGTGAGGAATTGCCTGTAGGTCCAAAATTATCTATTATATTTCGCTGGCTTGGAGATATATCCTATCCTATTTATGCCTACCATGTCGCAGTAATATTCGGTCTTTATTCAATAGGAGTTCATTCGTCCGTAATATTAACATGCGTTGTTATTACGCTGTCAGCATTGTCGCTTCACTGGATCGAAAGGCCGATTCAAGGCATGATGAATAAAGTTAAGTTTCCGCTGATTGTCTTTTCTTACTACAAAAGCCGATTTCTAAACAGGAATCATAGTTGACCTGTGTGGATAGGTCCTTCCAAAAGCAGCGGCAACCGGATATCACGTTGGACAATCTTTGATTATTTGCGAGAACCACGTGAGGCGGTCGCAAGCCGCAACATATGATTATCCTGACTTTTTGCGTCGCTCCAATTGGTCCGCCAACTGTCGAAGCAAGTCAGGCGTCATGTCGTCCGGGTCGGATTTCGTCGGCTTGGCGAGGCCGCGAATGATTTCCGCCTGCCGATGCGCTGGAAGCTGGCCGTAACTGGAAAAAGTCGTCAGGCAATGTTCATGGCCGAGGTTTTGCGACCAGGCCTTGAATTGCTCGGTGTCGAGTTTGAGTTCGTAGGCCCGTTGAACCAGCGTGTTGCGAAAACTGTGCGGGTTGAAATAGGGCAGACCGACGCGCGCAAAGGCCTCCTTGAACAGCGCGCGGACGGGATGCGCGTTCGCCCAATGGTCGCGGGCAAGGCCGGCGGCGATAAAATGGAAGTCCGGTCCAGGCTCGACGCGCGATTTCGGGAAGATCGGATCGTTGGGGCCGAAATGCTTTTCAAGACGGAGGAAGTCCACCCAATCGACAACGATCTGCTTGATGGAATCGCCGACCGGGAAAAACCACGTCGAAAAAGTCTTGGCGCGCTTGGTTGCAACGTCCCGCGCATCCTGTTCCAGCAGTTCATGCTCCAGATCGATATGTTTGAGCTTGAAGGAGACGATGGCGCTGTCGCGGGCGCCCGTCAGGATGGCGAAGGCGACCAGCGCCCGGTCGCGGCGCTGGATTTCCGTTTCGGTCGGCATGGCCTCCAGCACGGCGCGGATTTGCTCCAGCGTCGGGCAAGGCCGGTGACGATGGGCCGAGGCGATTCGCGAGAGGTTTTCGGGCGGGTTGAAATATTCGGCGTTGGCGATTTTCAGGGAAGACCGATAATCATGCTCGCCGGCCAGCCAGACGAAGAACGCCTTGAGGTTGGCGAGCGTCGATTTGATGGTTGAGGCCGAGAGCGCGGCGCCAGTCCGCACGTTGGTTTGTTCCATCAAATGCGCCTTGAAACCGCGCGCCTGCTCAATGTGGAATTTCTTGAAATCCTTTCGGCGGTTGTAGTCGTCGAAGCGTTCGATGGCTTTCGCCACGGCGTCGAGCGAGGCCTCATCCCGGCCTTTGACCTCGGCGAGGAAGTGCAGGTAATGGCGCTTCATGCGCTCGTTTTCCGGGTGTCTTTTCGCGGTCATGATTTTTCCTCTTTCAAGTGGACATTCAGGGAGGGGTCGGGGCTATCGCATAGGCGTTGCTGTGCGGGGTGGCCTGCAACCTTCAGATCGCCGCTGGCGGCGGCGAGCGTGGCGGTTGTGGTGAAGCGATAGATCATCGACGCACAGACCGGGCAGAGGCCGGCCAGGAGGCCGGTCGTTGCCGTCTTGGGGATATATTCAACTTCGTCGAAGGCCGGGCGCTGGGGCGTCTGGCATCCCACGCAGAAGATTTCACCAGCGCGGCAGGGCTGCTTCTTGGGCTGGTGCGCTTGGAGAAATTCGCGCAAGTGCTTGCCGAGAATCAGGCGTGGGCGCTTGCGCACGACGAGGGGAAGGCCGGCGTCGATCCATCGGTTGATGCTGCGCTTGCTCACGTCCAGAAGCTTTGCGGCTTCCGAGACTTCGTAGCTCCGATGGATTTTGACGCGGCGGATGTTGTACCGCCTCGCCATGCGTCACCCGCCGTTTTCGATGAACGCGCGAATGTCTTCGACGCGCCAGGCGGTAATCCGGGCGCCGAGTTTTATCGGCTTGGGATAGCGCCCTTCCTTGACGCCCGCCCACCAAGTCGAGCGGCCCACAGGAATGGGGCCATTCGGCGCAAGGATGGCGCTGAGTCGCAAGAAGCCGGTTTGGGGGAGGTTTTGAAAAGCCGAATTGGGGCGCTGTTTGGCGCCGCCTTTGTCGTGAGCCAATTGTAGTCCTTTACGTCGTTTGGCGACGAGCCGGCATGATCAAAGCCTTTGACGGCTCCAAAAATGCCGAGTAGGTTTGGCCCGCTCCGTTCAGAGCGCGGGTTTCGACCCTACGAGCCGTGTTGACCCTGGCAGGGGTCGGCGCGGCTCTTTTAATCTCGTCTGCCTCAATGCCGTGAGGCGCGCAACGAACCATTGCGGTCCGGAGAGCAACTACGCCCCCGCTCGGTCGCCAAAGCAAGGACGTGAGCCCAAGATTTTTGAAATTTTAGCGGGGACAGAAACAATAAATTCGTTGCGAATCGATCTTCGCTTGGTCGGTATTTTTCGAAAAGCAATTTAAAAACAGAAGGTTGATATGGCCGCGCTATCGTTCGCAGTCAATTTTATTTTTTGTGATTTCAGGCTGACAACTTCACAACTATACCACCGCGACGCAATTCGTCGCACTTGTTGGCCCACCAATCCATCATGCTGATTCGCTCGTCCCAATATTCGGCGCGGGCATAAGCCTTGCGGATTTTGTTGCTCTCGACATGCGCCAATTGCGCTTCGATGGCGTCGGCGTTCCATTTGCCGCACTCGTTCAACAGCGAACTTGCCGCCGCGCGGAAGCCGTGGCCGGTCATGTCATCCTTGCCATAGCCGAGCCGCCGCAAGGCCGCATTGATCGTATTTTCCGACATGGCGCGGTCGGCGGAACGGACGCCGGGAAAGAGCAAGGCGCGATGGCCGGTAATGGCGTGAAGCTCTTTCAGGACGGCGACGGCTTGCGGGGCGAGCGGCACACGATGGGGCCTGCGCATTTTCATCCGGCCCGCCGGGATGATCCAAAGCCCGGCCTCAAGGTCGAATTCCGCCCAGAAGGCGTTGCGAAGCTCGCCGGGGCGGACAAAGGTCAAGGCCATCAATTTGAGGGCAGCGCGAACTTCCGGCGTTCCCTCGTAGTCTTCAATCGAGCGCAACAAGGCTCCGAAGGCGACGGGTTCGACAATCGCCGCCCGATGTTTGGTTTTTGGCGTGGTCAAGGCGCCGCGAAGCGCAAAGGTCGGATCGTTTTCAGCCCTGCCCGTGGCGATGGCATAGCGGAAAACCTCGCCGACGACGGCGCGCAACCGTCCCGCTGTCTCCAACTGCCCGCGCGCCTCAATGCGACGCAGCACGGCCAGCACGTCGGGCGAACTGATTTCAGTGACAGGACGCGGACCCAAGACCGGCATGGCGAGGCCAAGGAGCCAATCCAGCTTGCCCAAGGTGGTTTCGGCTTTGCCCTCGCGCCGCTTTTTGGCCAGAAGTTCTTCCGCGATGGCCGCGAACGTGTTGGCCGCTGCGACCATTTGCGCGGCTTTGGCCTGTTTTCTGGCTTGAGACGGGTCTTCCCCTTCGGCCAACAGCCGCTTGGCGCTCTCCCGCGCCTCTCGGGCGTCCTTGAGTCCAATTGCCGGATAGACGCCGATGGCCAGCGTCTTTTGCGACTCGTTGAACCGATAGGCGAGGCGCCAACGTTTCGCGCCATCGGGCGAAACCCATAATTGCAGACCGCCGCCGTCCGACAGCTTGATGATTTTCGCGCCGGGCTTGGCGTTGCGGATTTCCATTTCCGTCAGGGCCATGTTGGTATCTCGAAAGTTGGTATCGAAAATATTGGTATTGAGCGGATACCAACGATTATACCAACATTTGCAGCGGATACCAGCGCACCCTAATGGACGCCCTTGGACCCCAAACCCAACCTTTTCTTAGGTTTTTCAATGGGTTCCGGACGTTTTTGGACTGTCTTGGATGGGTGTTTGGTGCCCCTGGCCGGAATCGAACCAGCACTCCTTGCGGAACTCGATTTTGAGTCGAGCGCGTCTACCAATTCCGCCACAGGGGCATT
>NZ_CAIUXT010000210.1 GCF_903903185.1 uncultured Rhodoblastus sp. | reverse complement strand
TGAATGAGGCGACCTGGACGATGACCGAAAAGGCCTCCATCACGAACAGGCCGCCGACCACCGCCAGCACGATTTCATGCTTGACCGCCACCGCAATGGCGCCGAGCATGCCGCCCAGCGCCAAAGAGCCGGTGTCGCCCATGAAAATCTGCGCCGGCGGCGCGTTGAACCAAAGAAAGCCGAGGCCGGCGCCGATCATCGCCCCGCACATCACCGTCAGTTCGCCGGCGCCCGGCACGTAATTGATTCCGAGATAATGCGAGAAAATCTCGTTGCCGGCGAGATAGGCGATGATCGCGAAAGTCCCCGCCGCGATCATCACCGGCACGATGGCGAGACCGTCGAGACCGTCGGTGAGATTGACCGCATTGCCGGACCCGACGATGACGAAACCGGCGAAAGGCAGGAACAGCCAGGACAGATCGACGATCCAGCCGTGGATGAAGGGCGCCGCCAGCTTGGTCGCCGGCGCCGAGGCGACGAAGGGCGCGATGAAGGCGTGGAAAAAATCGCCCAGCGACGTCACCGGCGCGGTCGCCGAGGCGCACATCATGAACCAGGCGGCGAGAAGGGCGATTCCGGCCTCCCCGGCGAGGCGGCGGCGACCGGAAAAACCCTTGTGGTTCTGCTTGGTGACCTTGAGATAATCGTCGTAAAATCCGATCAAGCCGAAACCCAAGGTGACGAACAGCACGATCCAGACATAGGCGCTTTTCGGATTGGCCCAGAGCACGGTGGAGGCCGCCGTGCCGGCGAGAATCATCAGCCCGCCCATGGTCGGCGTGCCCTTTTTCGCCAGATGGCTTTGGGGACCGTCGCTGCGGATCGGCTGGCCCTTGCCCTGCTTGAGCCGCAGCGAGGCGATGATCGAGGGGCCGAAGAAAAACACGATGGCCAGCGCCGTCGCCGCAGCCCCGGCGGCGCGAAAGGTGATGTAGCGAAAGACGTTGAGCGGACCGAAATGATGGGACAGTTCCGCGAGCCAGGTGAACATGCTGTCAGTCCTCGATCTTCAGCGTCTCGCGCGCGCCGAAGCGGGCCTTGAGGCCTGCGACCAGCGCATGCATGCGGGAGCCGTTGGAACCCTTGACCATCACGATGTCGCCGGGCGCCAGAGCCTCGACGACGCGCGGTTCGAGCCGGGCGGCGTCTTCCGCCCAACCGCCGCGCTTTTGCTCAGGTAGCTGGTCGAAAAGATGGCGGGTCAGCGGACCGGCGGCGAAAACCAGATCGACACGATGGCGCAAAAGCGCCTCGCCGAGCGCAACATGCAGGTCCGCCGCCGTTGGGCCAAGCTCCAGCATGTCGCCGAGCACCGCGATGCGGCGGCCTTCGCCCGCGACTTTCGCCGCGCCAAGCACTTCGATGGCGGCCTCCATCGAGGCTGGATTGGCGTTGTAGCTCTCGTCGATCAGCAGGAATTCACTTTCCGACGACTGCCGGTCGAACCGCAGTCTTTCGCGCGACCCGCGCCCCTGCTGCGAGGCGAACAACGCCAGCGACTTGGCGGCCGAGGCGAAATCGAGGCCGACGGAGCGGGCGGCGAGCAGCACCGCAAGGGCGTTGATCGCCAGATGCCGGCCCGGCGCGCCGAGGCTGAAGTTCAGCTCCTGCCCGAGGATGCGCGCGGATATCCGCGAAAAATTATCCTGCCCGTCGAAGTTCAGCAATTGCGCGTCGGCACCGTCTTGAGCGCCGAAAGTCAGAATATGGCCGGCGGGCGATTCCGTGGCCGCCGCCTCCAGAATCCCGAACGTCTCGACGTCGCGATTGAAGATGGCGACGCCGCCCTTGACCAGGCCTGCGAAAATCTCTGCTTTGGCCTGGGCGATTCCCTCGACATTGGCGAAATTTTCCAGATGAACCGGCCCGACATTGGTGACGATGGCGACATGGGGGCGGACCATGGCGACCAGCGGCGTGATCTCGCCGGCATGGTTCATGCCGATCTCGAAAACGGCGTAGCGCGCCGTCTCGGGCAGCGCCGCCAGCGTCAGCGGCACGCCCCAATGGTTGTTATAGGACTTGTCGGAGGCGTGGGTCGGCCCGGATGCGGAAAGCACTTTTCGCAAGGCCTCCTTGGTGGAGGTCTTGCCGACCGAACCCGTTACCGCGATGATTCGCGCCCGGCTGCGCGTCCGGGCGGCGACCGCGAGGCCCTCCAGCGATTTGAGCACGTCATCGACGACATAAAGCGAGCCGAACCCGGCAAGGGAATCGGCATGCGCCTCGTCGACCACGGCCGCCGCCGCGCCGCGATCAAAGGCGCCGGCGACGTAATCATGTCCGTCGCTGTTGGCGCCTTTGATGGCGAAGAATAATTCGCCCGGCCGCAAGGTCCGCGTGTCGATGGAAATCCCGGTCACGCCCTCGGGAACGGCGCCGGAGACGCGCGCCCGAAGCGGGGCGACCAGCCCAAGTCCACTCCACAGCAACGCGCTCATGCCGAAAACTCCCCGAGCGCCGCGCGCGCTTCGATGCGATCGGAAAAGGGCAGCACGGAACCGCCGACGATCTGCCCCGATTCATGTCCCTTGCCGGCGACCAGCAATACGTCGCCCGGTTGCAGCAGCGCGACGCCCTCGCGAATGGCGGCGGCGCGGTCGCCGGTCTCAATCGCTCCCGGCGCATTCCGCAAAATTTCCGCGCGAATCCGGCCCGCGTCCTCGCTGCGCGGATTATCGTCGGTGACGATGACGACATCGGCGCCGCGCGCGGCGATTTCGCCCATCAGCGGCCTCTTGCCGGCGTCGCGGTCGCCGCCGCAGCCAAACACCACGATCAGCCTTTTCCGCGCGAAGGGTCTGAGCGCCGCCAGCGCCTTTTCCAGCGCGTCGGGCTTGTGGGCGTAATCGACGAACACCGGCGCTCCGGTTTTTTCAGAGGCGAAGGTTTTTTCGCCGACAAATTCCAGCCGCCCCGGGGCGCCCCGCAAAGTTTCCAGCGCCGCGAAAACCTGTTGGGCCGGGCAACCGACGGCAAGCGCCAGACCCGCCGCGACCAGCGCATTTTCCGCCTGGAAGCCGCCGGCGAGCGGCAGTCTGACGCGATACGCCTTGCCTTCGTGCTCCAGTTCGAGCCGCTGCGCAAAACCCTCGGTCGCAACGCCCGCGAGCCGAATTCCCTCGCCCTTGTCGCCGACCGAAAACACCCGCAAGTTCCGCGCCCGGCAGGCCTCGATCACGCGCGGCGAAAAATCCCCGTCGGCGGCGACCACAGCCACCTGGCCGGGCTGGAGCAATGTGTCGAACAGCCGCAGTTTGGCGGAGAAATAATCTTCGAGACCGGCGTGATAGTCGAGATGATCCCGCGACAGATTGGTGAAGGCGCCCGCCGACAGCCGCACGCCGTCGAGCCGGCGCTGGTCGAGCCCATGCGACGAAGCCTCCAGCGCCAGATGGCTGACGCCCTCGGCGGCCAGAGCGTCGAGCGTCCGGTGCAGATGGACCGGATCGGGCGTGGTCAGCGCGCCGTAAACCGCGCCCGAGGGCTTGATTACCCCGATGGTGCCGAGCGAGGCGGCGGCATGGCCGCAAGCGGAAAAAATCTGGCGGGTGAAATCGGCGACCGAGGTCTTGCCGCTGGTGCCGGTCACGGCGACGATGGTTTCGGGCTGGCGCGAATAAAGCGCGGCGGCGACCAGCGCCAGCTTTCTGCGCGCGTCGGCGACCGCTATGAACGGCCCGGCGGCCAGATCGCCCGAAGGCGCGCGCTCGGCGACAATTGCCAAGGCCCCGGCCGCCAGCGCCTGCGACGCGAACTGAAGACCATTGGCTTTGGCGCCGGCCAGGGCGAAGAACAGGAAACCCGGGGCGACCGCGCGGCTATCGGCGGTCACGCCCGTCACGTCGAGGGCGCGGAAGGCCTCGGGCGCTTCGGGCAAGAGGGCGTCGAGCCGCATCAATGTTCTCCCCCGCCTGGTCTGGCGGGCGTATTGGCAAAGCCATAGCCCATGCGCGCCAGCAACGGAAAAGGCTGGACCGGCAATTCGAGATGCGGTTCGAGACCGAGAATCGGGCTGACCCTTTCGATCAGCCGCCCGGTGACATAACCGGCATTATAGGCCGCCGTGGCGTAATGGCCGTCCTCGGCCCGCCCCTGCGGCTCGTCCATCACCGTCATTAGCAGATAGCGCGGCTTGTCGGCCGGAATCAGCGCCATGAATGTGGTGAATAGCTTGTTCTTGGAATAATGGCCGTTGACCACCTTTTCCGCCGTGCCGGTCTTGCCGCCGACGAAATAGCCGGGAACATTGGCCTTTTTGGCGGTGCCGATCTCGGCGTTGAGCCGCATGAT
Source organism: uncultured Rhodoblastus sp. (assembly GCF_903903185.1). Classification (GTDB taxonomy): domain Bacteria; phylum Pseudomonadota; class Alphaproteobacteria; order Rhizobiales; family Beijerinckiaceae; genus Rhodoblastus. The sequence goes on along the minus strand of NZ_CAIUXT010000210.1, from coordinate 15,991 downwards.
ATAGCGCAAGGATTCCGATGTTTCCGCGCGCACCACATGCGGCGCCTTGGTCTTGTCGAAATCGGCCGGACGTTTGAGGAAGGTCGGCGTGATCAGATAGCCGCCATTGCTCAGGGCCCCCACCGCCATCATCGCCTGCAAGGGCGCCACCGCGAGGCCGTGGCCGAAGGCGATGGTCATGGTCGAGACCTCTTTCCAGTAGCGCGGCACGATCGGCTCGGCGTTTTCCGGCAATTCGGTGCGCATCCGGTCCAACTGCCCCATCTTGCGCAGAAACGCCTTGTGGCCTTCGACGCCGACCATCAGCGCCATGCGCGCCGTGCCGACATTGGACGAATAGGTGAATACTTCCGGAACCGAGAGCGGCCGGTTTTCCGGATGATAATCGTGGATCAGACTATGGCCCGCGTGCAACGGGCCATGGGCGTCGATGCGGGTGTTGAGATTGACCCGGCCCGAGTCCAGCGCCATGGCGATGGTGAGCGCCTTGAAGGTCGAGCCCATTTCATAGACGCCGACGGTGAGCCGGTTGATGTTGTTGTTCTTGAGCGCATCGGTCGGATTATTGGGATCGTAATCCGGCAGCGAGGCCTCGGCGACGACCTCGCCGGTATTGACGTCGAGAATGGCCGCGGCGGCGGCCTTGGCCTGAAAGCGCTCCATCCCGTGGGTAAGTTCGTCGCGCAGAGCGTGGGTGGCGCGCATGTCGAGCGACAGGGCGATGGGCGCGAGATTTTCCGGTGTCAGGTTGAAGCCCGCGCCATGCAGATCGGCGAGACCCTGGCCATCGACATATTTCTCAATTCCCGCAATGCCGTTATTGTCGGAATTGGTGAAGCCGAGCACATGGGCCCCGAGCGGGCCGTTGGGATAGACGCGCTTGTTTTCCGGCATGAAGCCGACGCCGGGCAGGCCGAGGCGGAAAATCTGTTGTTGCTGCGCCGGCGTGACTTCGCGCTTGACCCAGACGAAGCCTTTGCGCGAGCCGAGCTTTTCGCGCAATTCGCGGGCGTTGACCTCTGGCAGGATGGCGGTGATCAGTTCGGTCGCCTCGTCCTTGTCGATGATGCGGCGCGGTTCGGCGAAGATCGACATGACCTTGACGTCGGTGGCGAGGATTTCGCCATTGCGGTCGACGAGATCGGGCCGCGCGGCGGAAACCGCCTCGGAGGCCTCGCGCCGCGCCGAATGCTGTTCCGGCTTCAGGCCGAACCAGGCCAGACGGCCGACGAACAACAGATAGAGCGCGGCGAACAGCGCCGCGACCAGCCGGATGCGGAATGAGCTCTTCGACAAATGGGTGGAGCGCAGATCCCGCAGCCAGGCTTTGACGCCGAGCACGCGCTTTTTGCGCGGGGCGGGCGGCGGGGGCGGCGCAACGACGGCGGGCAGCGGCGGCGCAGCCGTTGGAAAACCGGCGTCGGCGCCCAAGTCCGGCGTCAGGATTTCGGGCTCATGAGCGGGAGAGTCGAGTTGCATCCTCATCTCCCTTCTTTGAGTACGGCGACTGGCGGCTTGGGCGCGGCGGCGGCCGGCCTGGGCGCGGCGGCGGAAGACTTGGGCGCGGCGCCGGCGGCCTTCGACGCATTTGGCGCGGCGGGCGTCGCCGAGGCGAAGGAGGCCGGCGTATTGGTCGGCTCCGCGAGACCGAGATCCGCCAGCTTGGCCCCGATTTCGTCGCCGCGCGCCGCCTTGTCGGGCAGGCCGGCGACCGTGGAAATCTGCGATAATTGCATCACTTGGCCGCCGAGATATTTGTCGGCCAGCGCCTCGATGCGCACTGGATTGGCGACATGCGACCATTCGGCGCGCAGCATGGCGACATTATCGGTCTCGCTCTGCAATTCGCGCTTGAGCTTGGCCATTTTCTCGGCCTGATAAAGCGTGGCGTATTTGATCGAATAGGCATAGACGGCGGAACCGACCAGCGCCACGATCGCCAGAACGTTGAGAATGCGCAACATTTCAGCGTCCCTTCGTTTCGATCGGGGCAAGACCCGGAGCCGGAGCGCCTGTTCTCTCCGCCCATCGCAATTTGGCTGACCGGGCGCGCGGGTTTTCATGACATTCGCGCGGACCGGGCGTGACCGGCTGGCGGCCCGACAGCGCGAAAGTCGGCGGCGGCGGCGCGACTTCGCCCGGCAGCAGACGCGAGACCGCATGGCCGCGATGGGCGCGGCCGGCGAAAAACTGCTTGACGATGCGGTCTTCGAGCGAATGGAAGGTCACCACCGCCAGTCTGCCGCCGGGCCTCAGAAGCCGTTCGGCCGCCGCCAGCGCCTTGGTCAACTCGTCCAGCTCCTCGTTGACGGCGATACGCAGGGCCTGGAACGACCGCGTGGCGGGATGGATTTCATTCGGCTTGCCCGGATTGGCGCGGCGGATCGTCTCGGCCAGAACCCCGGTGGTGACGATGGGCGCCTTTTCGCGCTCGGCGACAATGGCGCGAGCGATCCGGCGCGACGCGCGCTCCTCGCCATAAAGATAGAGCAGGTCCGCCAGCGCGTCCTGCTCCAGCTCGTTGACCAGATCGGCGGCGCTGCGCCCTGCGCCTTCCATGCGCATGTCGAGCGGCCCGTCGAAGCGAAAGGAAAAGCCGCGCTCCGGCGCGTCGATCTGCATCGACGACACGCCAATGTCGAGCACGACGCCGTCGAAACGCCCAAAATCATTGTCGCGCGCCGCCTGCTCCATTTGGGAGAAGCGCGAGCCGGCCAACGTCAGCCGCCCGCCGCTCGCCTCGACCAGCGCCTTCCCGGCCGAAATGGCGGCCGGATCGCGGTCGAGCGCCAGCACGCGGCCACCGAGCGCGAGAATGGCGCGCGAATAACCGCCGGCGCCGAAAGTGGCGTCGAGATAAATGCCGCCCGGGCCGACCGCCAGCGCTTGCAGCGCCTCCGCCGCCAGCACCGGCACATGGGGAGCGTCGCTCATGAACGGCCTCCCGCGAGAAAAGGTCGCGGCGCGGCGGGAAGGAAGGTCACAAACGCCGTGGCCCGGCTCCAGATTTCCAAGCTTGCGGACAAGCTCTCGACGGCGGCCGCCAAAGGGCGCCGCCCAACCGGCGCGCGAAGCGCCGCAAACAGGGTGGTGTGGGCTAACATGCGGCATTTTAAGCGTCAACGCGCGCGCGGGCGGCCTCAGGGACTCTTGATCGAAGCCGATTAAACCATCGTTAGCGTTAAGAACCTGTTGACGTGACGGACGGAAGTTGAGGATTCGCGAAACGGGCGCGCCCGCGCGCCGGAGTTTTTGCCCCGGCCTTGCGATCAAGTCGCTTGTTGCGCCTGCGGACATTGGCTAGCCTGAACTCCGTCAACATTGGGGGGATGCAGGATGTTCGCACGTTCAACGGTTTTCGCCGGCTTTTTGCTTCTTGCCGCGGCGGCGCCCGCCGCCGCCGGCTCGCCCTATAGCGCGCTTTATTCGTTCGGCGACAGCCTGTCAGACGCCGGCAATGTGTTCATCGCCACCGGGGGGCTGGTGAGCGCGCTGGGTTACCAGCCCGCTCCCCCCTATTCGGGCGGAAGCTTCAGCAACGGGCCGGTCTGGACCCAGGTGCTCTCGTCCGCGCTCGGCCTCGGGACGCTGGGGCCCTCTCTGGCCGGCGGCAACGATTACGCCTTCGGCGGCGCGACCACCGGCTTCACGCCGACGCTCGATCCGACCACGCCGGTCCCGACCCTGGCGCAGCAGGTCGGGATATTCTCGTCGAAACTCGGCGGCAAGGCCCCGTCGAACGCGCTTTACACGTTTTCGATCGGCGCCAACGACCTGCTCGACATTCTTTCATCGGGCGTCGACGCCGCGACCGCCCTGACCTATGCCGCCGGCGCCGCCCAGGCGGAGGCAGATGCGGCCAAGGCCCTGCTCGCGGAGGGCGCGCGCCGGCTGGTGGTGTTCGACGTGCCCGATCTCGGCCTGACCCCGGGCTTCCGGGCGGCCGGCGCGGCGGCTTCGGCCGGCGCGACCGCGCTCGCCCTGTTTTACAACCAGCAATTGTTCAGCGATCTCGCGCCCGTCGAGGCCGCGGGCCTGACGGTCTATGACCTCGACACGTTCGGCCTTATCGGCAAGGTGGCCGCCAATCCCAAGGCCTATGGCTTCACCGACGCGACAAGCGCCTGCTATTCGCCCCCCAATCCGGCCTCCCCCTATACCGGCGGCGGCGTCGCCTGCCCCAAGCCGGACGATTATCTGTTCTGGGATCATATCCATCCGACCGCCGCCGCTCAGGCCTATATCGGAACGCATGCCGCCTTCGCCGCCGCGCCGGAGCCCTCGACCTGGGCGATGATGCTGGCGGGCTTTGGCGCTCTGGGTCTCGCCGGCTGGCGGCGCCGGCGTGCGCCGGCGGCGGTTTGAAGCCGGCCCCCGAGGGGGCTTCCGGCGGGAAGATTGGAGCGGGAAGAAAAGCGCCAGTCGGCCTGTAAGCCGGGTTCTGTAAGGCGCCATCCTTTCCGCGAGCGGTCGGCGTATGCCGGAGCGAGCGGAAAAAAATGGCGCGCGATGACCATTCATCTCGGACGGCCGTTGCCGGCCGTCTCCAGCAACCAACCCGGACGACAACCCGGAGAAGGCTGGGCGAACCCTGTCGTCCCTATTCGGTTTTGCTCCCGGCGGGGCTTGCCTTGCCGCCGACGTCGCCGCCCGCGCGGTGCGCTCTTACCGCACCCTTTCACCCTTACCGCCGGCAGGAAACTTTCTTGCCGGAGGCGGTTTGCTTTCTGTGGCGCTTTCCCTGGGGTCGCCCCCGCCGGACGTTATCCGGCGCCGTTTCTCCGTGGAGCCCGGACTTTCCTCCTTCCCTCGCGGGAAGGCGGCCATCCAGCCGACTGACTTCCCCCGCTTAACAGCCGGGGGCCGCGCGTCAAGCGAATTCGGGATTCACAAAAATCCGTTCGACGAGCAGATTTGGCGCCCCGCCGGCCTCGTTGGCGGGGAAATTGATCAAAATGTCACAGACCGCAAATCCCGCGCCCGAGGGGGTGAATTTTTCGTCCCGATGCTTTACGACAACAAGCGGTCGAGGCGGAATCGCTGGCCGGGCTGGCTGCCGCAAAACTTTTTGCGCTCTGGAGGATGTCGGATGAAAAAAACCATTTTGCTGACCACGGCTCTGGCGAGCGCTCTCGCCCTGAGCGGCTGCAACAGCTACAACCCGCAGGATCGCGCGGTCGGCGGCGCGCTGATCGGCGGCGCCACCGGCGCGGCCATCGGCGGACTGGCCTCGGGCCGCGCCGGCGGCGCCCTAGCCGGCGGCCTGATCGGCGCTGCGGCGGGCGGAATCATCGGCGCCAATACCGCGCCGCCGCCGCGCCGCCGTTGCGCCGAATTCGTCGTCGACGATTGGGGCCGCCGCCATTGCGTGTCCTGGTATTATTGAGTTTTTCCCAAACACGCGACGCTTTCGAGGCGGCCCGTCTGACGGGCCGCTGCTTTTGGGTTCGCGGCGCTGGGCCGGAAGGTGCGCTGGATGACTCCTGACAGCGCGCTGGTCGAGCGCTGCCACTGTTCGCCCAATCATGGCGAGCGTCTCGCGCCGATTGACGCCATCGTGCTGCATTATACCGGCATGGCGTCCGGCGAGGCGGCGCTGGCGCTGCTGTGCGACCCGACGGCGCAGGTCTCCTGCCATTATCTGGTCTGGGAGGACGGACGAGTCTGGCAATTGGCGTCGGAATCGCGCCGCGCCTGGCACGCCGGCAAAAGCCTGTGGGCCGGCGAGAGCGACCTGAACTCCCGCTCGATCGGCATTGAAATCGTCAATCCGGGCCATAGGGATGGCCTGCCGTCCCGTCCCCACGAAATATTCGGCGGCGCCCCACCTTTTCCCGAACCGCAGATCGCCGCGACGATCGACCTGTGCCGCGATATCGCCGCCCGCCTGGCGGTTCGGCCCGAGCGCATTCTCGGCCATTCCGACATAGCGCCGGACCGCAAGATCGATCCCGGCGAAATCTTTCCCTGGCCGCGCCTTCACGAGGCCGGAATCGGCCATTGGGTCGCCCCGGCGCCGATCCGCCCCGGTCCCGTCTATGCGCTGGGCGCGATGGGTCCGCCGGTCGCGGCGCTTCAGGCGATGCTGGCGGCCTATGGCTATGGCGTGAAAACGAACGGCGTCTACGACGAGGCGACGCGCGATGTCGTCGCCGCCTTTCAGCGCCATTTTCGCCCCGCGCTGGTGGATGGAATAGCCGATGTCTCGACGGTGGAGACCTTGCTGGCGCTTATCAAGAATTTGCCTCCGGCGGCATGAGCGCCGCGCGCCACAGCGCCCGTTTCTGCTCGAAGCGCATCCCCGCATGGGCGGGACTCGTCGATGGCAGCGTTTTCCGCGTTATCGCGCGCGCCTCGACGGGCAAGTCGGGCGCGACGTGACGCTCGAACAGCCTTGCCGCCGTCTGTCCGTTGAAGCAGATCAGCGCAATAGCGGGATGGGCGAGCAAAAACCCTTTAAAATCATTCGGCCGCACATCCTTGATTTGCGAGTCGAGACTGCCTTGCCGCCGCGCCGCCGCGCAAACGTCCCAAAGCGCCAGACCGGCGTTGCGCAGCGCCTCAAGCCTTTGCTCATAGGCCGACTCCGGCGCCGTCCCGGCCAGTTCGCCAAGGATTTTCCAAAAGGCGTTCTGACTGTTCGCATAATATTGGCCCCGCCGCAGCGATTCCGCGCCGGGCAGCGAGCCCAGAACGAGCATGCGCGCGTCAGGCCGCGCGACCGGGGCGAAACTTTCGCAAAAATTCATGGGCGAGGCCCCCGCGCCATCACCTCGTGGGCGCGTAATTGAGCACCGGCGCGAGCCAGCGTTCGACCTCCGCCACGCCCAAGTTTTTGCGCGCCGCATAATCTTCGACCTGATCGCGTTCGATCTTGGCCACGCCGAAATAATGCGCTTGCGGATGCGCGAAATAGAGGCCGCTGACGGAGGAGCCCGGCAGCATGGCGAATGATTCCGTCAGCGACACGCCGATGCGCCGCTCGGCTTTGAGAAGGTCGAAAATGGTCTGTTTTTCGGTATGGTCGGGCTGGGCCGGATAGCCCGGGGCCGGCCTTATGCCGCGATATTTTTCCGCCATGCGCTCGTCGCTCGAAAGCTTTTCGTCCGGCGCATAGGCCCAGAATTCCTTGCGCACCCGCTCGTGCAGATATTCGGCGAAAGCTTCGGCCAGACGGTCGGCCAGCGCCTTGACCATGATCGAGCCATAATCGTCATTGGCGCGGGAGAGCTTTTCGGCGATCTTCTTCTCCTGCGCGCCCGCGGTGACGACAAAGGCGCCGAGATAATCCGGCTTGCCGCTGTCCACCGGCGCGACGAAATCGGCGAGCGCGACATTGGGCTTGCCGTCATGGCGCGCGAGTTGCTGGCGCAAGCCATGCAACGTCGCCAGTTTCTCGACCCGCGACTCGCCGGTGAACAAGGCGATGTCGTCGCCGACCGCATTGGCCGGCCAGAAGCCGAGCACGGCCTTGGGGTTGAACCAGCGCTCCTCGACGATGCGCTTGAGCATTTTCTGCGCGTCCTCGAACAAAGCTTTCGCCGCTTCTCCCTGCTTCTCGTCCTCAAGGATTTTCGGAAAGCGGCCCTTGAGCTCCCAGGTCTGGAAGAACGGCGTCCAGTCGATATAGGGGATCAGCTCCGCCGCATCGAGCGAGGACAGGACCCTTATTCCGTTAAAAGTCGGACGCGGCGGCGCATAGACGCTCCAGTCGATTTTCAGCGCATTGGCCCGCGCCCGCGACAAGGGCACGCGCTGCTTTTCGCTTTCCGCCTTGGCGTGGGCTTGCGCAACGCGCAGATAGTCGGCGCGCAGGTCCTGTTGGACTTTCTCCCGGTCCATGCCGAGCAGGCTCTGCGCGACGCCGACCGCGCGGCTGGCGTCGGTGACATAGACCGCCTGCCCGCTCAGATAATTGGGCGCGATCTTGACCGCCGTGTGGACGCGCGAGGTGGTGGCGCCGCCGATCAGCAGCGGAATATCGAATTTCTCGCGCTGCATTTCGCTTGCCACATATGACATTTCATCGAGCGACGGCGTGATCAGGCCGGACAGTCCGATGATATCGACCTTGTGCTTGCGCGCCTCTTCGAGAATGCGGCTGGCCGGAACCATCACGCCGAGATCGACGATCTCGAAATTGTTGCAGGCGAGCACCACGCCGACGATGTTCTTGCCGATATCGTGCACGTCGCCCTTGACCGTCGCCATCAGGATTTTTCCGGCGTTCCTGCGGTCGCCCTCGGCCTTGGCCGCCTCGATATAGGGCAGGAGATAGGCCACCGCCGCCTTCATCACCCGCGCCGATTTGACCACCTGTGGCAAAAACATTTTTCCCGAGCCGAACAGGTCGCCGACCTTGTTCATGCCGTCCATCAGCGGCCCCTCGATCACGTCGAGCGCGCGCGATGAGCGAGCCCGCGCCTCTTCTACATCGACGTCGATGAAGTCCGCGACGCCATTGACCAGCGCATATTCGAGCCGCGCATCGACGCCCGCCTCGCGCCAGGCGGCGTCCTTCTCCCGCGTCTCCGTGCTCTTGCCCTTGAACTGCTCGGCGAGCGCCAGCAGCCTTTCGGTGGCGTCGGGCCGCCGGTCGAGCACCACATCCTCACAGGCGTCGCGCAGCGCCGGATCGATCTTTTCATAGACCGCGAGCTGGCCGGCGTTGACAATGCCCATATCCATGCCGGCGGCGATGGCGTGATAGAGGAAAACGCTGTGCATGGCCTCGCGGACGATCTCGTTGCCGCGAAACGAGAACGACAGGTTCGACACGCCGCCCGACACATGGGCGTGCGGCAGGGTTTGGCGGATCGCCCGTGTCGCCTCGATGAAATCGACGCCATAATGATTATGCTCCTCGATGCCCGTCGCCACGGCGAAGACATTGGGATCGAAGATGATGTCCTGCGACTCGAAGCCGACTTTTTCGGTGAGGATTTTATAGGCTCGCGTGCAAATCTCGATCTTGCGTTCGAACGTGTCTGCCTGCCCCAGTTCGTCGAAGGCCATCACCACGGCGGCGGCGCCGTAACGGCGCACGGTCTTCGCCTGCTCGACGAATTTTTCCTCGCCTTCCTTGAGCGAGATCGAATTGACCACCGGCTTGCCTTGCAGACATTTGAGGCCCGCCTCGATGACCTCGAATTTCGAGGAATCGACCATCACCGGAACCCGCGCGATATCCGGTTCGGCGGCGACGAGATTTAAAAATTCGACCATGACCTTTTGCGAATCCAGCAGGCCCTCGTCCATGTTGACGTCGATGATCTGCGCGCCATTGGCGACCTGGTCTCGCGCCACGTCGAGCGCTGCGGCGAAATCGCCGGCCTTGATCAATTTGCGGAATTTCGCCGAGCCGGTGACATTGGTCCGCTCGCCGATATTGACGAATTTGATGTCGGACGTGAGCGTGAAGGGCTCCAGACCCGACAGCCGCAACAGCGGTTCGATCGCCGGAATATCGCGCGGCTTTATGCCCGCGACGCGCTTCGCGATGGCGTGAATATGCGCCGGGCTGGTGCCGCAGCAGCCGCCGACGATATTGACGAGGCCGGAGTCGGCGAATTCGCCGACCAGTTCCGCCATGGCCTCCGGGCTTTCGTCGTAAAGGCCGAATTCATTGGGCAGTCCGGCATTGGGATAGGCGCAGACGAATGTTTCGGCGATGCGCGAAAGTTCGGCGATATGGGCGCGCATTTCGCGGGCGCCGAGCGCGCAGTTGAGGCCGATGGAAAAGGGCCTGGCGTGGCGCAGCGAATTCCAGAACGCCGCCGGCGTCTGGCCGGAAAGGGTGCGTCCCGACAGGTCGGTGATGGTGCCGGAAATCATTACCGGCAAGGTCACGCCGCTTTCCTCGAACGCCTCGTCTATGCCAAACAAGGCCGCCTTGGCGTTGAGCGTGTCGAAGATGGTTTCGAGCAATAAAATATCGGCGCCGCCTTCGATCAATCCGCTCGCGGCTTCTTTGTAGGCGACGCGCAATTCATCGAAAGTGACGGCGCGAAAGCCGGGATTGGAGACGTCGGGCGAGATCGACGCGGTGCGGTTGGTCGGCCCCAGCGCGCCGGCGACGAAACGTTTTTTGCCGTCGCGTTTTTCCGCCTCGATCGCGCCTTGCTTCGCCAGCCGCGCGCCTTCGACGTTCAGTTCGCGCGCCAGCGATTCCATGCCGTAATCGGCCTGGGCGATGGTGGTGCAGGAAAAGGTGTTGGTCTCGACGATATCGGCGCCCGCCTGGAAATAGGCGAGATGGATTTCGCGAATGGCGTCGGGCTGCGTGAGGATCAACAGATCGTTATTGCCGCGCAGGTCGCGTGGCCAGTCGGCGAAACGCTCGCCCCGAAAATCTGCTTCCGAAAATTTGCGCTGCTGGATCATCGTGCCCATGGCGCCGTCGAGCACGAGGATTTTTTCGCGCGCCGCTTCGGTCAGCGCCTGGAGCGCGGTCTGGCCTTCGGAGGGATTGTTTTTGTTCGAGGTCATGTTTTCAGTCCTGCGATTGGCCGACAATCGTTGCGGAATTCTCGAAGCCGTCATTGCGAGGAGCTAAGCGACGCGGCAATCCAGTGGCCGCATGGCGGTCTGGATTGCTTCGCTGCGCTCAGCTCATGACGGAGCTCTGGCTAGCTTGCGCCGCTTCTCCCGCCCTCGCCCTCAGCCCCAAAAGGTGGCAGATGGCGTAGACCAGATCGGCCCGGTTCATGGTGTAGAAGTGAAACTGTTCGACGCCGCGATCGAGCAGGTCGAAAACCTGTTCGGCCGCGACCGCCGCGGCGATCAGCCGTCGCGTCTGCGGATCGTCGTCGAGCCCGTCGAAACGCTCGGCCAGCCAGTCCGGCACGCCGGCCCCGGTTTTACGCGCGAAATTGGCGGTTTGGCGGAAATTCTGCACCGGCGTTATGCCCGGCACGATCGGAATTTTGATTCCGGCGGCGCGCACGCGGTCGAGAAAGCGGAAATAGATCTCGTTGTCGAAGAAGAACTGGGTTATCGCCCTTGTCGCGCCGGCGTCGATCTTGGCCTTGAGCACATCGATATCCTGATCGAACGAAGCGCTCTCGGGGTGTTTCTCGGGATAGGCGGAGACCGAGATTTCGAAATCGCCGATGGCGCGCAGGCCGCGCACCAGATCGGTCGAAGTCGCGTAGCCGCCCGGCGCAGGAACATAGGCAGAGCCGAGCCCGCCCAGCGGATCGCCGCGCAGGGCGACGATATGGCGCACGCCGACGTCCCAATAGGCGCGCGCCACCTCGTCCACCTCCGCGCGCGTCGCGCCGACGCAGGTCAGATGGGCGGCGGGCTTCACCCCTGTTTCGCGCAGGATGCGCGAAACCGTGGCGTGGGTGCGCTCGCGGGTGGAGCCGCCGGCGCCATAGGTAACGGAAACGAATTTCGGCGCCAGTGGCGCGAGACGGGCGATCGCCTCCCACAGGTTCGCCTCCATTTCCGGCGTCTTCGGCGGAAAGAATTCGAACGACACGTCGATCGGCTTGTCATGGCGGCGGCTGCGCCTCGGTTCCCGGACGATTTCCTGCATGGTCAGGCCCTGTTCTTCTCAATGGCCGCGTCGCGCGCATCGCGCGCCAGCCATAAGGATACGGTGAGTTTTTCCTCGGCCCGGTCGCCGCCGGGCGCGATGTCGCGATGAAGCAAAGGTTCGAGTCCGGCCTGGCGCAAATATTCGGCGACTTCCTCGGACGGGAAGCCGAGCCGCCGATGCTCGTGTTTTTCGCGCAGGATTTCGCAGCGGTGCGGCGCGAAATCGACCACCAGCAGACGTCCGCCCGGCGCCAGCGCGCGCGCCGCCTCGCGCAATGCGCGCGCCGGATTGTCGAGATAATGCAGCACCTGATGCACGATGGCGAGATCGACGGTGTCGGCCTCGACCGGCAGCGCGTAAATATCGCCCTGGCGCCATTGCACATTGCGCAGGCCGGCCTTTTCGAGCTGCGCCCGCGCCACGCCGAGCATGGCGGGCGAAAGATCGACGCCGATGGCCATTTGCGCGCGCGGGGCCAGCAGCTCCAGTATCCGTCCGGCGCCGCAGCCGATATCGAGCAGCCGGCCCCAATGCGCGCGCTGCGCCAGCGCGGCCTCGAAAATCGCCGCCTCGACTTCGGCCTCCGGCGCATGGAGACGACGCGTCTCGTTCCACGACGGCGCATGATCGGCGAAATATTTCTGCGCTTGCGCGGCGCGAGCGGCGCGGACCTCGGCCAGCCGCGCCCGGTCTCCGGCGAGAACCGGATCGTCCGCCGCCAGTCTGGCGAGAACGGCGCGCGCCAGAGCCGGGGCCGGCCCCTTTTCCAGCGCATGGAAAAAAGCCCAGGCGCCCTCGCGATGCCGCTCGACGAGACCGGCTTCGAGCAGGAGTTTGAGATGGCGCGACACGCGCGGCTGCGACTGGCCGAGAATCGCCACAAGTTCATTGACCGCCAGTTCAGCCTCGGACAAAAGCGCATAGACGCGCAGCCGCGTTTCCTCGCCAATGGCGGCGAGGCTGGTCAGGGCGTCGGAGAGCGTGGCGGGCTGGTTTTCGGGCATCGGCCTGTCTAATAGATATAAACATATCTTTATACGTGATTTTGCTAAAGGGCAATGACGGATCGCGACGTGGGGCGATCCGATAACGAGACAAAGGTCCGGAGCGTCGCCGCAGCCGCTGGATTGCCGCGTCGCTTCGCTCCTCGCAATGACGGCGGGCGATGGAACAAAACATGCGCGGCGACAAGACGCTCATTCTCGGATTGATCCTCGCCGGGGGCTTGGGCCGCCGCATGGAGGGAGCGCAAAAGCCTTTCGCGCGAATCGGCGGCTCCAGCCTGATCGAGGCGGTGATTTCCCGGGCCCGCGACCAATGCGACGCCCTGGCGATCAATCTGCACCAGGCGACGCCCGAAGCGGCCAAGGCGTTCGCGCCATTCGGCCTGCCGCTGCTCGCCGACGCCCTGCCTGGCCATTCCGGACCTCTGGCCGGCGTGCTCGCCGGGCTGGATTACGCCGCCGTCCATGGCCTGAGCCATGTCCTCAGCCTGCCCTGCGACGGCCCTTTCCTGCCCCGCGATCTTGCCGCGCGGCTGGCCGAGGCGGCGTCGGAAAAGAGAGACGGGCTCGCCTGCGCGGCCTCGGGCGGGCGCGCGCATCCCGTCGTCGCGCTCTGGCCGACGCGCCTGCGCGACGACTTGCGCCACGCCCTGACCGCCGAGGGGTTGCGCAAGGTGGGCCAGTTCCAGCAAAGATATGACGTGGCAAAGGTCGAATGGGTTTTTCGCGCGCGCGACCCGTTTTTCAACATCAATACGCCGGACGATCTGTTACAGGCGCGAAATCTGCTGGCGGTGGGCGGCGATGAGGACGAAACCCTTGCATAAACTCGATCTGCGCGGCCTGAAATGCCCGCTGCCCGTGCTGAAGACCCGCAAATTGCTCGGCTCGCTCGCGCATGGCGACAGGGTAGAGGTCGCCTGCACCGATCCGCTCAGCGTCATCGACCTGCCCAACCTGCTGCGGGAGACCGGCGACACGCTGGAGGCGCGCGCCGAGGCCGACGGCGCCTGGCTGTTCACGATCCGCAAGGGTTCGGCGGCATGAGCGCGCAAAACAACAGCACGCAACGTCTGGCCGCCGTCGTCTATGGCGAGGGCCAGCCGATCGACGCGCTGATTGCGCAATTGCGGGGGCTCGTCGAGGCCCGCGGCGGGCGCGTCGGTGGCATCGTGCAATCGCCCTGTGCCGAAACGATTTACGCCACCCATATCGAAACCGGGCGTCAGATCGACCTGATGCAAAATCTCGGCGCCTGTTCGGAAGGCTGCCGGCTCGACAGCGGCGCCCTCGCCGAAGCGGCGGTCCTGCTCGCGCAAAGTCTCGTCTGCGCCCCGGACCTGCTGTTGATCAGCCGCTTCGGTCGCGCCGAAGCCGAGGGCGGCGGCTTTCTCGCCGAAATCGGCGCGGCGGCCTGCGCGGGGATTCCGACGCTGATCGGCGTCGCAGTCAAGCGGGAGGCGGAGTGGCGGCGTTTTGCCGGCGATTTCGCCGGGACCCTCGACTTTTCGCTCGAAGCGCTGCTCGCCTGGTGGGACGAAGTCGCGCCGACGCAATCATCCGGTTAAAGTTTCAACCCCGGCCAAAAGTCTCGTCGAAAGCGTAGCCGGAGCCGCGCACCGTGCGGATCGGGTCTTCCTCGTCGTCCTGCGCCAGCGCTTTTCGTAGCCGGCCGATATGGACATCGACCGTGCGTTCGTCGATCTCGGCGGAAAAGCCCCAGACGCTGTCGAGCAATTGCGAACGGGCGAATACCCGTCCAGGCTTTTCCATCAGATATTCGAGCAGGCGGAATTCGGTCGGGCCGAGATGGACGTCGCGGCCCGAGCGCCGCACCCGGCGGGTTTCCCGGTCGAGCTCCAGATCTCCGGCGACCAGCTTGACCGCCACACGCTCCGGCCGCGCCCGGCGCAAAAGTGCGCGCACTCGCGCCATCAGTTCGGGAACCGAAAACGGTTTGACCACATAATCGTCGGCCCCGACCGACAGTCCGCGCACCCTTTCGCCTTCCTCGCCACGCGCCGTCAGCATGATCACCGGCAGGGTGCGGGTGAGTTCGCGGGCGCGCAGGCGGCGGCAGATTTCGAGGCCGGACACGCCCGGCAGCATCCAGTCGAGAATGACCAGATCGGGCGCCGCCTCCTCCAGCCGCAACTCGGCCTCGTCGCCGCGTTCGACACGTTCGACGACATAGCCTTCGGCTTCAAGGTTATAGGCGAGCAGCAGCGACAGCGCCGACTCGTCCTCGACGACCAGAATGCGGGGCGCCCCGCCCGGCGAGGCGGCTCCGACGATCGATGCGCGCGTTTCGTTCATTAAATTCGCAAGGCTCCCCATTCATGCGCCGCCCGTGCGCCCCGCCGGTTTCAAGCCAGCGAAGCGGAATCGAGCCCACGCGGACGTTCGACCGGCAGCGATTCCCCGGTGACGATATAGACGACGGTTTCAGCGATGTTGGTGGTGTGGTCGCCGACCCGCTCCAGGTTTTTTGAACAGAACAGCAGGTGGGTGCAGAAGGTGATGTTGCGCGGGTCTTCCATCATGAAGGTGAGCAGATCGCGAAACACCGAGTCTTCGAGCGAGTCGAGTTCGGCGTCGCGTTTCCACACCGCCCTGGCGCGTTCGGCGTCGCGCTGCGCAAAGGCGTCGAGCACATCGTTCAATTGCGTGGCGGCGACGTCGTGCATCGACTTCAGACCCACGACGCTGCGCGGAATGCGCGATTCGCCGGCGATCTTGGTCGTCCGTTTGGCGATGTTCTTGGCGAGGTCGCCGATCCTTTCCAGATCGGCGGAAATGCGGATCGCGCCGATGATCTCGCGCAGATCGACCGCCAGCGGCTGCCGTTTGGCGATGGTATGCACGGCGAAATCCTCGACCGTGCGCTGAAGCCCATCGAGCCGCGGATCGGCGGCGACGACTTTCTGCGCCAGTTCGCTATTCATGCCGGCAAGGGCGTCCATCGCGTCGGCCAGCATTTTTTCGGCTATGCCGCCCATTTCCGCAATGTAGCGGTCGAGCGTCTCCAGTTCGGCGTCGAAGGATTTGACGGTATGTTCGGCCATTTGGGCAATTCCTGTCTGGGCTTTCTCAAGCGGGCGTCAGCCGAAACGGCCCGTGATGTAATCCTGGGTGCGGCGCTCGGTCGGCGCAGTAAAAACCTTGTCGGTCGGTCCGAATTCGACCAGTTCGCCAAGGTACATAAACGCGGTATATTGCGATACGCGCACCGCCTGCTGCATGTTGTGGGTGACGATGGCGATGGTATATTCGGCCCGCAACTCGTCGATCAATTCCTCGACCTTGGCGGTGGAGATCGGATCGAGCGCCGAACAGGGTTCGTCGAACAGGATGACTTCGGGCTGAATCGCCACGGTGCGGGCGATGAACAGGCGCTGCTGCTGGCCGCCGGACAGGCTGATGCCGCTGGCCTGCAGCTTGT
>NZ_CAIUXT010000209.1 GCF_903903185.1 uncultured Rhodoblastus sp. | reverse complement strand
CCGATCCATCCCCCCGATCTCTCCAGCGCGTTCATCAAAGTAAAGTTCATCAGGCGGTGAAAAAGCTGGTCGATGACGTGCGCCCCAAGACCGACGGCATCGAAAAGGCGCGAAAAAGCGAACCATCGTGAATTGAACGGGCTAACTGTGGACTGTGGAACAGGAGTTCAGATGAACGCGATTGTCCGAGCGGCAAGAGATCACAGGCGACCGATTAAAGACACGCCATTACGGTTGGTGGTAGTTCCGGTGCGTTGACTAGCGCCCGATACCCCGCGTCTGAAGGACCTCGCGACAATGAGCAAAGGCAATATGAACAGCCAAGTGCGAACTTCGACGATGATGGTGGCCTGGAATACCCCGCCGACCTCGATGAGGCTAAGCAACATCCTAAAGGTCAGCATCTGCCATATTACAGAACGGGTTCCGGTTCCCTCCGCTCGCCGGACCATGAATGCAAGCAGGGACCCCAGTCCCGCCATGCCCAAGACAATGCCTTCAAATCCCCAGGCCCAAAAAAAACTCCCCAACACCGTCGGGGAAAACCCGCCGAAGCTCCAACCGAGCAACTGCGCGAGGTCAGCCGGATCGAAAAAATGCACCTTTGCACTGAGAAGATCTCGAGGAAGAACCGCGAGAACGGGCGCAAAGAAGGATGCGACAGCATGTTCGTAGGGCGAGACACCGTTGGTGACGGAAAGGACGGTCGCGAATGCGGTGACAAGTCCAAGCCTGTCGAGCACCGAGTTCGAGTCATATGTATTTTCCGCGCTACCAACCCTTCCTTCGAGGATATCAGCATAGGCGGCGCTCAGCGCGTCGAACTGCGAGGCGACCACTTGCGAGTAGGCCGCGTTCGCATCGGCATGCACAAGGGTAAGCTCCTGACGATATGCTGTAACGAACAGAAAAACGAAATAGATCAGCAGGATCGCTGTCGCTCCGATAGCGCCTTCCCTCCACAGATTGCCTTTCGCGGCTCCTGAAGCGCTCCCAAAAATCCAGGCGACGCAGATTTGTACGACCGCGCCCTTGGAACTTGAAGCGATTGCCAGCGCGATGAGCATCCCGAACGTCGCCCAGATCAACACTTTGCTGTCTGAAACAGAACCATCTCGAGCTTTAGCGTGGAAGTATAAAAATATATAAGACAACAGGAACTGACGCAATTGCAGTACGATCATGGAGACAGTATTCGCATCCGAGAAACCTTCCAAATGGGAATAGGCCTGACCACGGGTCATCACAAGAGTCGCCGCCCCACCTACAAGACCGACAACGCCTACAAGCTGCCGCAGTCTATGTCCAGCAGAGACATCCACCTCAGTCGGCACCATCCTGACTGGCGCGCGGGGAAAAAACGTCAGGTTCATGTAATATGATACGCTGAATGCCGCCCATCCGCGATAGGCCCAAAGAGCTGCGGCATCAAGCGCCCACGGCGATAAAGTATACCACAATCGATCCTTGTAATAGTAGGGCGCTAAAATAGGAATGGTTACGGCGAATACCCACATGATTCCGATGATAACGCAGGGATCAGTAAACATAAGTCTACGGGTCGCCGTAACGTTGAATAGCAGTTGAACGAGTACGAGCCCACCAAGCAAGCCAGCCGATACCTCTCGTGGGAGGTCTAGAATCGCCACGGACGCGAACACTACACAGACCGGCAGAATAGCGCCCACGTCCGACTGCGGTGCGCGCGGAATTACGCGTTGATCTGTGGACATTACGAACCTATTCTGAACGTTTCAATTTTAGACACCGAGCCGACACGTTGCGCAATCGCTGGCCAACCGTCATCAGCAGAATCGATCCATCCGTGGATAAGACCTTGCCCGACGTGACCAAAACGACCACCAAACTGCAAAATTGCGCAAGGACATTGCCCCACGCTAGCCCGATCAACCCGCCGAATTTCACACCGATCAAGGAAAATGTCAGCATGCCGGCAAGCGCGACAAGTTCTCCGGACATGCCGACGCGCACATTGTGCATGACGCGCATGGCGCGGTCGGCAATCTGACGAATGCCCTTGAAAACGCCCATCAGCAGCAAGACTTGCAATACAGGCACAGCAGACCTGAAAGACTCTCCGAATGCCAGAGGAATGAGCCACGGGGCCATATAAGCCGCAACGCCATTGACCAACGCAAGCAGCGCCGCAGTGAAAGATAACTGCTTGTAAAAGATGGCTCGCTGCTCGGAAAGGGCAGCGGCCTGAGCAATGTTCCGGACGAGCAAGACCGCCATGCTTTGTCCGACGAAGGCGACGCCGAGTGTACTGATCGTCAGCGCGACAACGTAGGCACCTGCGCTGCTGCTGTCCAGCCACATGAGGACGATTGGCTTGTCAATTTCTGCCGAGGTATAGAGCAGCAGATTGGCGGCGTGGAACTTCAGGCCGACGAACAGATTTTCGGACGCCGCCCGGAGAGAAAGCGGCGCAAGGACAACGCCCGCCAGCGATATCCCGCAGATTAGCGAAAACATGAGCGCGAAAACCTGGGCCGCCATCACGATCTCGATCTGAATCTGAGAAGTTGCCACTAGGGTGATCAGCAGGGCGGCGTAGGCAATCGGTTGGCACAATCGAAGAACGCTCAGCCGTTCATAGGCGCCCCTCGCCTGAAGAATCGCTTTGAAATGCAGATCAAGCATTGAGATCGGGGTAAAACTGGCGGCAAAGACTTCGACCGCTCGCAGATGTTCATGCTGATCTTCTGGCCAAACCAAATGCACGAGCAATAGCGATAGCGCGGTTCCAAGCACGGCGATCAGCGTCTGCAACGACAAACTCGTGATCTCATAACGAACCGCGCGCGCGCCCGAGTCATTCACCAATATCCGACTGAGTTGTACGGCCGTCGCTTCGTTCAAGCTCAGATTGAACAGAGCCGCAAAGAACATTGGGTAAAACGTGCAGGCGAGAAGGACCCCCCTCCCGTCGGCATTTAGAGACCGCGCCAGCACGACACTGGTCAAAAGCGAAAGGCCAATCGAGAGACCGGACGCTCCGAACGACGACAGAATCCCTTTTAGTTTCAAGGCTTAGGACGCATAGGGTCGATCAACTGAAATTCCAGACATCGCCGCCTGGTCATCCAATCCTCTGCTCTTGAACCGCGTCAACCTCAAATCCCGTTCTATCCTTTATCGCCGAAGCAATGGAGAGGCTTTCTTGCCGAGCGAATGCTTCAATTTCATGCACTTTCGCGTCTACTAGCACCCTGTACCACAAACCTTGCATAAGATGGAAGTACAACCCTTCACGCCCATCAATGAAGCCAAGGCGAAGAACATATCGGTAAAAAAAATAGAGCATCGAGCGAAGCCCGGATGGCAGTCGTAAATATGCTTCATCTTTCACGAACCGCCGCAACCGCGCCTGCATGCCTGGATTCGCTTCTCCAAGCCCGCCGCACGGGAGGAACCTGTGCCGGGCGTTCAAGATTTCTATCGCTTCCCGTGAAGCATAACTGTTATGCTTTTCTGTCCACCATGTCAGAGATTTCAGGTTCCTGTCCGTGATGACCACCGGCGATTTCTCGACAGCGCCTTCTACGATGATGTGCTCGTCCATCCAGCGCAGTTCGCAGCGTCCGCGGCCATTTCTCCACAATCGGAGTTGCCAGCTTGGCTCGATTGAACCGTGTGAAATACGCCGGCCAAGAAAAACAATGCGGCGCTGAACCAGCAGGCCATCGGTGTTGTCCGCCGCCAAACCGACGACTTCGGCCAAGTTCAATCCCCTTTCATTCTCCAGGATTTCATCCGCGTCGATCCTCAGCGCCCATCCTGGTAGACCTGCGATGGCGTCTATGGCGAAGTTCATCTGGGTCGCATAGTTGACCCACATGTTCGAGACTACCTGCGCTCCGAAAGATCTCGCAATGTCGACCGTACGATCAGTCGACCCACTGTCCACGACAGTGATGCTAGTGACCTGACTGCGAAGGCTGGCCAGGCAACGCTCGAGGTGCATCACCTCATTACACGTCAGGACGATCGCGTGGATGTCGCACCGAGATGCCTGAGAGTTAAGTTCAAGATTTTTCATGGGATTGGGCGGATGTGGGCGCTCTGGCTCATGATTGTATCGGGTTGGACCAGTCTCTCGTCGATACCGCGCGGGCGGGGTTGCCAACGACCACCGTGTTTGCGGGAACATCCTTGGTAACGACGGCCCGGGCTCCGACCACCGCCCGCTCAGCTATTGTCACCCCGGGGCCGACGAAGGCTTCGGTCGCCACCCATGCTTCCGCCGCTATCGTGATGTCGCCGACCACGAGCGGCATTCCTGGAACACGATGGTCGTGCGTCGCTCCGCACAGGTAAACGCCCTGGCTGATGATCGCCTTGGCGCCGATCGTGATGCGCGCGGCCGAGTAGCAATTCGCGTGGGGACCCAAGCAACTGTCTGGCTCCATGACAAGGTTCCAGGGCGCCCAAATGCGCACGGTGGGATAGGGGCGCGCGCAGGAGCCAATGCGGGCGCCGAAACACCGCAGCAGGAAACGCCTCCAGCCATGAAGCGGGATTGGAGACAGGCGAAACAATGAGCCTTCGATGATAGACCACAACAGGCGGCGCAATTTGTCGCTCCGGCTCGGAGGCGGCACGGCTACCAAGCGCCCCGAAGCTGTCTTGCCGACATCGCTCATAAGCTCCCCGTCTTCACATGAACGACAATTTTCGGCGGCTGGCCTTGGTCCACAAACCCGCGTGTCGCGCTTCCGTGCAAATCGAATGACAGCAACTCGACCCACAGCATGTCAGGAATCTCCGCGACGAGCCGATCCCCTTGGACCGCTCCGCGGATATCGCGCGTCGACACCCTGCGCACGCCTGTCGCCTTGCAGTTTATGGATCCGAAATCATGGGCGCGCCCAACCCCATGGTTTTCCAGCGCCAGAGTGGCCGTTTCATCGAGCCCTTTGTAGGGGCGGACGACATCGATGGTAATCTCGTCAACGCGGCCCTGGACCGGCGCGCTGAACGCTTCCCCGCGATGCACCGCGAATTCGAGAATACGACTCGCCGGATCAAATCCTTGGCGCGGTTCGGCGATGCTCCGCGTGGCAGGCAGTAGTTTGAACCCGGGGGGAGCGTCGATGATCTGGTTGTCGCCCGCGTCGACGAATCTTCGCGTGCTTCTCAAGAACCGTTTCGCCTGGGGATCCAATGCAACAGCTCCCGTGAAACCGCCCGTCGCCACGAGGGTGCCTGCAGCGTCAAACGCTAGATCGTTAACGGTGAAGATCTGGGGCTCATTCCCGGCCTCAAGGGAAATGGTCGATGTTATGTCGATGGCGCGCATGATCTGACGCCACGCCGGATTGTGCGGCGAGATCGTCATCGTCGTCGCCGTTAAGCCATCGGGAACGAAGTCCAATGCGCCGAAAACGAAAGCCGAGGACTGCTCCTCGTCCGGATAGAATCGGCAGCCCTGCACGAGCACGGAGGACTTCGCCCAATCGAGAAGTACCTGCGCGCCACCTGGTCGAAAATATTGCGCCGCTATGTCAACGTTTCGGAAAATGACCTCGCGGGAACGCACCGACGTGTTCCATCCTTCACGACCACTCGACTGAAGACGACCGCCATCCATCTCAAAGTGCCGCACGCCCGTGCCCTGAGCAAGATCGGTGAGGACGCAGTTCTTCAGGCTGACCGTTTCGATGATCTTGTCGATTTCGGAATTTGCTCGAAAGACGCTGTCGTTAGCCTCCACGTTTCGCGCCATGGAAGGAAAGAAGCCATCGAACTCGGCATCATGGACTTGAACGTCGATCGCACCGGCGATTTCCAAGGTCCCGTCGTAGCCAGGAGAAATTTTTGTCCCGACACGAACCCCCTTGCCGCCACGCAGGACAAAGCGTTCGCATATCTGATAATCTGGGCGATCAAGGCAGAGCACGCGGGCCGCGCCGGTCGCCGTTCCACCATAAGTTTCCTTTGGCGATGCGTCGTCCGGCGCGATGGCCTTGTAGTCGAAGGTCAATGGACGATCGAGGGTCAACAGGCCAACGTCGCCGTTTGCAGCGACAATCCTGACGTAATCGAAATAGGCGGGATTTGGTGGAAATCCCTGCTCCTGTCGAGAGAACCAGTGCACCAGCGCCCAACCACCCGGCGAGAAATCTGCGGCTTTTTCTGGCCGCAGGAGCCAAACGGCCGTGTCTCCGGCCCTCACCGTGTGAATCCGTTCGCCGCTCGTCGCTCTTGAGAGATCCAGATTGCCGTCATTCATCGGATGAAAGACGCTTCCGGACCCGATGTAGAACGAGGCGTACAGGTCGGAGTAACCAAATTTTCCCGCGTTGACATTCCGGAACGACGCCCCGTAGGCGATCACTTCGATATTTCGAACGCCATACAGAAAGCGAGGTGTTGTGAGGTTATATACACCTGGAGAAAAGCGGTACGTTGAGCCGGGGTGAAGGATGGCGTGACGCCGCATCCTCTCCTGGGCTGCGGAATTCTCATGCGGCGATGTCGCGAAACCAAATATGGCGACGTCGATCGCTTCATCGGGAAAGGTCGTTGCAAGCTCGTTAGATGACATTTCACTTGCTCCTACGTTGCAGAACGTCGACGCCGCAATGAGCCGTTCAACAAACCTTCTTCGCGAGATCACGACATCAATCCACTATTTGAGAGCCCGTCCGAAGAGAAGTTGAGTCCACGGAGCCAATTGTGATTCCATCGTTCCTGTCGATTCTAGGACGGGTGGACGAATTTGATCAAGCATAGTGCACCGGCGAAGCTGACGATTGACCTGTAGTTGCGTGAGGTCTTTTCGCAGTGCAGGGCGACGCGTTTGAAGCGCTTGAGGCGTGCGAAGCTCTGCTCGATGCGGGCGCGGGCTTTGTAGAGGGGTCGCGCGAAGAAAGCCGGCTTGTTTTTTTCTTTGGCTTTGTGCGGAATCACCGGAGCTATCCCTCGCGTGCGGGCCGCCTCGCGGGTTGCCTTGCTAGCATAGCCCTTGTCGCAAATGACGGCGCGCGGTTCGATTGGCAATGATCAGGATCATGCCCCGCTCAATCGGAAGGCTCACAAACTTTTCATGCAATCGTCGGATAGACTCCGAGTAAACGCCACCGGACGACAGCCTGCATCGGTCGTTCAAAATATGTAAAAGAAACATGCGCTAGGAGGAACGTCACAACAATGTAGATTAAAACTGATGTTTGACTGGCCAGCGGCTCCGTTCCTCCGAACGACCAGAATACTGCAATAGACATCATGATTTGCAATGGAAAATGTATTAGATATGACGAGTATGTGAGGTTTCCCAACGCCGTCACGTAGGGTTGAAACCGCCGCATCAAATCGCTTTCCAGGAAAACGCACGCGCCAACGACGCCACACCCAATCGCAATGACGCCTAATGTATTCGCCCTGCCCTCCGAGACACTCAACCAGGCAAAGCCAAGTGAAGCCACTATGCAAGACGCCATTCCTGCGGCCGCCCGAAGCCGAGAAGCCAGAATACAGTGAAAGTTATAGATTATACTACCGCAAAAGAACAAAATTAGACACAATACGATGGAATTGGCACCGAATAGAACTCTCGCTAAAATCGCCAAACCCAGCAACTGAAATAATCCAATCAAATCGTTACGCACAAAACGGATCCATAAATAAAATATTAAATAAGATATCACCTCGACAGAAACCGACCATACGGGATGATTAAACGACTCACGCCACGCAGTTGACCATCCGGAAATAAGCAAGATATGCGCGATAAATTGATCTAAATCATTTACTTTATTTAAGAAAAATGACCCAGTCTCTGCGTAATAGATATATTGAACGCAAGCCGTGACAATAAGGCTCAAAAAAACTAATGGATATAATCTAGATAGCCTTAGAAAGATAAACGTTCTTAATGAAACTGACTTGCACGAGCCCTGGTATTTGTATGCAATAATGAATCCGGAAATGGCCCAAAACACAGGAACCGCGAGAAAGCCATAAGTGTATAAAGGTCCGAAGACATTGGAAAAAGCCAACGATTGGTAGGCAAGTTGGCTCGAAGTGACGCCGCTTACGCCTGTTAAGTAAAAATGTTTCACGTGATAAATAACTACCGAAAATGCTGCGCAGAATCGCGCAAGCTCGAGCAATGGAAAATGATGACTTGCATTGGTTTTCATTGCGTCTAGGGACCTGAACAGACTAATGCGTCAGACGGCTGCCTCATTTTTGGGCTTTAGCAGCGATATACATCATCTCGCCTTCAAGATTGTCATCTTTCATAAAATTAAACCAAAACTTGTTGAATAATAATCTTAATGCGAAGTTGCGATAAGGTCGGTTAGATGAAGCCATTTGCTCATTATTACTATATATAATGCCGCCGAGACGGCCCATCGTTACGATATACAACATTTGATGTGCGTATAGCTCCCACGGAGTAAAAGAGATATTGCCGAATAATTCGAGATCCGTGTGGCTCGTTATCAGCGAACATAGAGTTTCCGGTGTAAAATAGCTGATATGTTCGTGAGGTATCCACTTTGGAAATCTATCCCCTAACTTTCTTGCAACACTCGACGCAAAGTTATCAGTACCAATGATGATTGTGCCGTCCGGCTTGAGATGATGACGCAACGCCTTGATGAAGGCGACAGGATCCGGAATGTGCTCGATGACCTCGAACAGCGTGATGACGTCGAAGCGATCATCGTCTGACATTTCAATTATATTTCCGTACAATTCGTGGTCGAATTGCGTGCGCGCATATCGACGCTCGTGATTTGAGAGCTCAATACCTACGCGTCGAGACAAACCGATATCGCGCAGCAGATCCAAGAAAAACCCGTAACCACTTCCGACATCCAAAATGCTTTTAGATTCAGGAGACGGAATGAAGCGACGAAATACATTGCCGTTTACAGTCGCATTTACTTTCTGCCCAAGTTTCTGGCGCTCATTGCAATAACCGTTCTCATAAAACTCGTTGAGTTTAGAGGCAGTAGCCACATCTCTTACGAACATAAATCCGCAGGCGTTGCAAATGGATGATCTGAATCCGTCGAGATTACTGAATTGTCTGACATCGCTTGTCATGCACAATGGGCAACTGGTTCGATCCAGAAGTTGGTCGGTCATATCGTCAATCCCATGACACAGGAGCTTCTTTCAAAATTCCGATTTCGACCGAGTATTTGATGTCGAGCTGGGAGAAGCGATGGGTCAGGCTGGGCGCGGGTCTGAGTTCAGCATCCTGCTAGAGAACGTCATCGAAATCGGGCATGTCGACGAGGCTACAGCGCTTCACCTCGGCCGCCCATACGGCTTTGCGGGCGTGGTCGACTCGGAAGTTCGGATCGATGATGGCGACATGGCCAAGCGCGCAGCTTTGCAGATGATGGGCCTCGGCGTCGTAGGCGGCGTCCATGACTTCTAAGAGCGTGGTGCTGCCGGATCGCTCAACCGCCCAAAAGCCGCCCTTTATCGCGAAGGCTTCGACCGGGCAGGTTGCCTAGCCAAACCGCTCGTCGGGCTACCAGATCAATCGACAACTCCCTGCTGGAACCTTCTTCCACTCGCAACGCGCGCCTTGGGTGTGCACCGAGAAATGCGGGCTATTGGGACCCGTCAGTTCGTCGAGTTGAACATCGTAGAGAATGCCTGCGACATTTGCGATAACACCCATTTATCGAACGTCACGGTTTCGCAATGTCATGAGGCTGCGGCGGCTCGGCGTGGGTCTCCTCGCGGTCGACGACCGGAGGCACAATTGTTTCCAGCGACAGATCCAGCGCTTTCATAATCGGCTCGGCCGGCTTGCCGGCCAGAAGCAAAGCGGCAGAAATTTCTGCGCGGGTCTGATCGGACGCGACGGTCAGGATGGCGTCAAGGTCGCGTCGATCGTCGGTGGTGACTCCGCCCCAGCCGCCGACCAGATCGCCAATCAGGCCGCGGCGCACATCCGGGGGAAGCCTTTCCCACAGCGGCAAGCCAAAGACCGCCCTGCCCGCCATGAAACGAACCTCGTTCGGGCCGGTCAGCGACGAAAGAGCCAAGGCGCTGGCCACGTTCTGCATCGGCTGGCCCGCCTGTTGGCGGGCAATCGCCAAGTCGAGCCAGGCGCCGCCCACCAAAGGGGTCAGCCCGAGCAAGGCTTGCAAGGCGTCGACGCGCTCGGCCGGCGATTTGGGCGGCGCGAGGACGAGCGTCAAGCGCAAAGCCAAAGGCGCCATCGGCGGATCGATGGTCGAGGGTTGCAATCGCTCGTTAACGGTTTGCGGATCGGCCAATTGCGCGGCAACAGCGAAACGCAAGGTCGGCAGAGCCGTCGCAATAGCCATCATGCTCAAACCGACCATGAGTAAAATCGTCCAGAAACGAAGTTCCCGAATATTGATCATTCGTTATAATATTTCTTATAGTAACGACCACCATAATAATAGGAATAGGCGTATTTGCCGTATTTTTGGGCCTGGGCATCGATCACATAGTTGAATACGACGCCGGCGACCTTTTTATGGCCGTGCAGACGCTGGATGGAGTGTGCGACCATTTCGCGCGCGGTCGAGGCCCAACGGACCATGAAAACGATCTTGTCGACGAGATTGGAAACAATCAAGGGATCGACCACAGGGCCCATCGGCGGTGTATCGATGACGATCAGATCGAACTTGCCGCGCAACTCCTCGATCGTGCTTTGGAGCTTTTCCGAGCCGAGCAGGTCCTGCGGATTTTGAGTCTTGGCGCCGGTCGGGATGACCCACAAACGCAACGTCTCGTCAAAGCTGACGATTTTTTGGAGATCCGCGCCGCCGACGAGATAATCCACCAGCCCCAAAGCCTTGTCGAGCTTGAAATAGCGGGTAATCGTTGGATGGCGCAGATCGCAATCGATGACCAGAACACGCTGGCCGGATTGCGCGGCGGAACTGGCGATGGTCATGCAGAGGGTCGATTTGCCTTCGCCGGGAATGGTCGAGGTCACCTGAAGGATTTTTGGTGGATTGTCGACGTCGCTCATCTGGATGGCGCTGCGCAAAGACCTTATGGATTCGGAAAAGCGCGATAAAGGTTTGGCGAAGGGATATTGGGGAATTTGCAGAACGGCGCCGTCAACCGTCAGATCCAGTGTTTCCATTTTCGAGATCGACGCCAGGAGCGGCATATCGAGCATTTCCTCGACCTGCCGGGGGGTGGTGAAGCCAGCGTTGAGCATTTCGAGGAGATAGGCGCCGCCGGCGCCGGCCAGCAGCCCGAGCAAGGTCGAG
Source organism: uncultured Rhodoblastus sp. (assembly GCF_903903185.1). GTDB lineage: Bacteria > Pseudomonadota > Alphaproteobacteria > Rhizobiales > Beijerinckiaceae > Rhodoblastus. Next base: position 24,440 of record NZ_CAIUXT010000209.1, on the reverse strand, counting down.
ATGATCATGATCTGGTTGGTCTTCGGGGAAGACGGCAGCATTGGCGGTTGTGCCGCAGAAATCACGCGCGCATCGCGCGCCTCAAAAGTCGATTGCTCCTGAGTGACTCGGGCGCGCTGCAAAAAATCCTCGAACAGGCTCTTGTTGACTGCGGCGGTGCGCTCAAGTTCGCGTAATGTGATCGCCTTGGAATTATCGATGTCGGTCTGACCGGTTACTTCGCGCAATGTTTTTTCAACGGCCAACTCGCGCGATCTGGCCAATTCATATTCATTGCGGATGTTATTGGTCAAACGGGCAATTTCGGCGGCCACGGCGCGACGTATGTCGGACAATTGGGCGCGCAAGTTAACGACGGAGGGATGGCGGTCACTGTAACGGGCCAGAAGATCGGCCTCCTGGCGGGAAACGTCGTTCTCCTGTTTGCGCAGATCGGCGATGGCGCCGGAATTCATCACGTCGGGCAGAGCCGAAATATTACCGCCATTGGCCTGGACGCGCTGAAGCAGGTCGAGACGCGCCTTTTTTTCCCCGGTCTCGGCGCGGGCGGCGATAAGGCGCCCATTCATCTGCGCCAATTGTTCCTGGTTGAGCGTCGCGCCAACTCCCGCCTGGACCAGATTATTGGCCGTTCGAAACGCGTTGACGGCCTCTTCCGATTCACGCAATTGCTGCCGCAATTCCACCAATCGATCGCTTAGCCAAACCGAAGCGCGTTTGGCGGCGTCGAAACGCGCGTCAAGCTTGTCGACGACATAGGCGTCGGCGACGGCGTTTGCCAGGCGCGCCGCCTTGTTGGGATCGGCCGAGGTGAACGTCACGTTCAACACCAAAGCCTGTCCGGCGCGCGCGACGCCGACCGCAAGTTTGAGGTTTTCCACCGTGCCGATGATCTCGGGCGACATGACGTCGGGGCCAGCATCCGATTGATTTGGGCGGGTTGGCTGCGTCGGCGCCGGTTCGGACGTTCGCACAAAAAAGCCTTTGATCGTCGACAGCATGCTTGCGCCGGGACCGACGGGGCCTGAGCCGAACTCGGCGTCGTTGAATAGCTTTTCCTTGGCGACGACCCGCCGCAGCAGAGAGCTCGATTTGATGACGGCGATCTGGCTTTCAATGGCCGCCAAATCGAGCGGCATATCGACGGGCGCAGCATCCTGGCTGATCGGCTTCGCCTTGCTCGGCTCCAGCAGAAGCTGGGCGCTCGCGGTAAAAAGCGGGGTTTGACGCGAAATATAAATGGTGCCGAGCAGGACCGCGAGCGCCGTGACCCCTAGAATAAATTTCCATTGGCGCCAAACGAAATTCAGCGCTTCACGAATATCGAATCCGCCTGTCTCGGCGACGCGATGTTCCAGATCCGGAGCAGAGTTCATGTTGGCTCGATCAAGCATCAGGCATCAATTCACTTTTGTCATGCGCAGCGTCATTCGACGTTCAGTCGGACGAGACACTGCGCGAACTTTCCGATTGCGCCAGCCCAGCTCCGAGCATGGCCATAAAGGTGAGCGTGACAGCTTCGATCTGCAGGCTGAAATCGACCATGGCGTGGGCGCCGACCAATAAGCAGGCGCTGGCGGCGACGATCGCCGCCGTGGCGTTGCCCCGGCGCGCCACGGCGGCGTGCAGACATTTCCATGCCAGCAAAGCCAGCGCAGCGATCAGCGCGCCGCCAAAGATCAGCCCCAATCCCTGCAAAACCTCCAGATAGCTGTTATGCGCCATGTCCCAAACGCCATAGGGGCTGATCGACTGGTCGCGATACATTGGGAACACATCGGCAAATGTACCGTAGCCAAAACCCAAAAAAGGCGCATCGAGCAGGGAATGGGCGATGATGACATCAACGGCGAGGCGGCTGGCGTCGGTGAGTCCGACCTCCGAAATGCGACCGACAATTCGATCGCCAAACATCAGGAAGCCGGCGAGCAAAGCAATCGAAACGAAAAGGATGGTCTCGATCTGTTCGCGGCCGCCGCGCCTCTGGGGGGCGAAAGATAGAACGAACAAAGCAAACATGCCAAGGCCCGTGGCGAGAATGCCGCCGCGCGAAACCGTGCCCAGAAGGGCGACCAATATGACGAGACAGGCGGCGACAAGGCGCAATCCCCGCCGCCCCGTCACTTCGATCAGCCGGGAGAGGCGATATGAGCCAATTCCTTCGAGGTTGGGAACTTCATGGCGAAACAGGCGCAAGGTCAGCGCGGCGGCGGCAATGAGGCCGAGACCGGCATAGGTAGCGAAGTTGTTGCGATTTACAAAGGTCGAGCGGACAAAACGGCCCGTGTCCGGCGCATCGAAGAAGGGGATGGCGCCGCCGTAAAAGGCCGACAGCAAAAGCCCATAAGCGGAATAGGCGGTAAAGATGGCGACGAGGCTCTCGATCAGAAGCATGGCGCGCCGCGGCGCGCGACAGAGCTGGATCGCCAGCCAAAGCACGCTGGCGTCGGTCAAAAGCCGCATCAATGCCAGCGCGCTGGCCTGCGGATTGACCGAAATCGCACCGTTGAGCTGAACGCCCAGAACGTCGCTGGCCATGGCCCAGATGGGATGAACAAAAGCCGGCGGCGCAAGAAGGGTCGAAATCTGGACGCCGATCCACAGGACGACGCCGCAGAACAAGCCGACCGGGACGGCGAACCGCTTGAGCGCGAGAGGATGTTTGCGTCCGCGCGCCAAAAGGCCAAGTTCATAGACGACGACGAGAGAGGGAAACCAGACGCCATTGACGCCCCAGGCCATTGGCCGATCGCCGCCAAGCCAGAACGGCGCCCATGCAAGACCGGCGAGGAGGCCGGCGAGGAGCAAAGTCTCCAGGGGTTCGTCGCGCCAGGAGATCGCCCAGTCGGAGGACGCGCCGAGCCACGGCGCAGTTGGACGATCCCCGACGATAAAAGACTGTGTCGACAAATGCGCAGCGATCCGTTGGCGTGGGCGAAGGAATTTTTCCATGCTACCGCCGTTTGGGTGAAACGAGCGCTCCACCCAGATCAACATTCATGAACCGCCCCTAAGGGCGATCGATCAAGCGGCCTCGAGCGCCGAGCGGTCGATGGTCGCGCGTACTTGGCCGCTGAGGATTTCGAGCAGAACCTGCACGCGGCCTGCGCCGTCCAGGCGCACCAATTTGCCGAGCGCCTCGGCCAGGGGCCCGCTCATGACGCGAACCTGCTGGCCGACGACAAGGTCGCGATCAAACCGGCAGACGCCGCCCTTGTCGCGATAATCAAGCAAAGTTTCGACAATCCCTGGCGGCACGGGGAGCGGAAACGACTTTCCCATGACCAGGCGCGAAACGCCAAAGGTGCCGTTGACCGAGCGCCAGCGATGCCGCTGGAGATCCAATGGAACGAAGAGATAGCCCGGAAAGGCGGCGAGGTTGGCGCTGTGCGTCTTGCGGGCGTGGCGCACCGTTCGCGTCACCACCGGCAGAAACGCACGAAAACCTTGCTGGCGAAGATGGAATTGAGCCTTTGCTTCGCGCCTGGCCAAAGCCTGTACGACAAACCAGCGCTCGCCGGGAGCCAGTTGGAAAGTTTCATCGAGCCAGGAACGTGGCGACGCTACCTGCACAAGACCGGTCGTCGCCGACACGCGCGACAATGGCGCGGCGTCACCCTCGAGGCGCCCGTTGGCGGACTCCCCGCTCTTTCCGCATTCGATTTCAAAACCCACATCAAACCCCATTTGCACGCGAGCGCATCATCGATGCACGACGGAACGCTTTCGCGGAGCCATTTCCAACACGCCTGCGGCGTCCCGTTCGTCCGGATCGAGAACAGAATCACTCAGGACCAATAGCTCTGATTTTATACGATGATTTCCACTTCAATGCGAACTGACAACCCCGCCGCCGCCGCCAACGAAGCCGCCGCCGCCGCCCGCGCCTGCGGCGGCGCCCGCGGCAGCGCCTCTACCGCTATTACCGCCGGGTAACGCGCCCTGCGCAACCTGGGCGGCGAGAATTTGAGCCACCGCCAAATTGGTCTTGTTGGAGTCGAGATAGGATTGAATGGATCGCGCGCCGACCGGATCGGCGCTCTTCATCTCCGCCACCGCCTGCACCACGCCTTGCTCAAGCGCGAGCGCCTGCTGGGCATTCGCCTGATTCGCCGCAGTGTCAATCACTGCGGCGACCGCGGCCGGATCGGCCTGCAAAAGACGCTGGATCGCCAAAGTCAGAGAACTGCCGCCACGGGGATATTTTCTGAGCAAAGAACTGATTTTCGTCGCAACATTGGCTGGCGAACGCATGCCATAAGCGGGAACCGGCGGGCGCGTCGCCTGGGCCATAGCCACGCCCTGGCCGCCAGCGAAAGTCAGCAGGGCGAAAAGCGAAACCATTTTGGCGTTTCCCATGACATCTCCCGAATTTCAGTAGCGATACGTGACGCCCGCGGTAGCCAGATTTTGTGAATAGGACGTGGCGCTGACGCCCAGGGAATTGGTGCGTGTGAATTGATAGTCGACGGTCAGCGCCACATTGCGCCAGAGATTATAGCTGAAACCGGCGCCCGCGAGCCATGCCCGGGACGACGTCGAATTGCTTGTATATAGCGTATCGGTATAGCCGGCGCGCACGGAGGCGCGCCAATATTCGAACAGGGCGTAATCGGCCTGCAACCTCGCTTGCCAGGTTTCGTTATTGGCCGAAACAACCGCATTAGGGCTAGAAGACCCTGGAGCGCCAAATGAATTGCTGAGGCTCGCCGCTATGGTGAGATATTCCAATGGATAATAGGTGAGGCTAAAGCCGAGGGCTGGCTTCGTAAGGTCGCGAAAAGTCCCCTGCGTGCTGAATTGCTGCTGCAAACCGCCGTAGATCTGTCCCCGGACCAACCCGATCATGTCGGATGCCAATCCAGCAATGGCCCGATATGAATTGGCGTCGTAAAATGACGAACCGTAGTAGCGCCGCAAATCTCCGCCGGTTTCGACGAAAACATTGACGAGCGGCGTCACCCAGAAACCGCCGCGAACAAAGGCATTGGAATCTATGCCGTTTTGTCCGCCGAAGTAACCCCGCGGCGCCGCCTCGTAGATCAACTGCTGCGCCCCCACCCCGACACGGACGAAAGTCTGCCCGGTCAGGGTTTTTTCGACCGACGCCAGGACCGTGGTCTGGTTGGAGAACTGTCTGAAACCATTGGCGTTCAGCGCCACGGGAGCGCCAACAAAAGCGGTCGCTGACCCGATCGGGACGCTCGTCGCCAAGGTCGCGCCAAAAGGACCATCCTGACGGGTATAATCAACCGAGAACCTCGCGACGATATCGCTCGTCGGCGACCAAATATGCGCCAGGCCGACGCGACCGGAAACGGTCGTCGCGGTCTGGCCGAGTTTTGACGTAGCGCCGGGATAAAGCTGGGCGTCGACATTCGCGTAAACCGTCGTCTTGTGCAACCCATTGTCGAGGTCTGCTTCGATATTCGGCGTCAGACGCGCCCCCCCCGCCGCCGTTTGATTGGCCTGGGTTTGATACACATTGCTGTTGAAGACGCCGCCAACGAAAATAGATGGATATAGCATCCAGCTGCCGTAAGGAATTCCGTAGCTTTGATTCGCCCCCGCTCCCGAAGCGAGCGCCTCCGGAGTCGCCGATCCAGGTATCGCCGCGCCCTGCGCAGCGAACGAAGGCGCGACGTCGTCGGCAAAGGCGGAATTGGAAGCCACTATCGCAACGATCGACGCGCCAGCGAGTCCGAACCTGCCAAATCTAATTTTCTTGCCGTGATTCAATGGCTTGTTCCTTCAAAAATCCCAAGCCCTTGGGCTAAGCTAACAATTATCGTTATTTTTACGTCGGACCCCGCGCGAACCAAGGGCGTCAATCCCACCGACTCCTTGTCTCCGGTATGAAAAAAGCAACTGCTACCCAATTCATCGTTTCGAGGAAACGCTCTCAGCAGGCGCATCGGCACCGCTTGCGCAGCAAGACTATGACAGTTAGACGTGACGGTACGACAGCGTCATTGATATGCGTCAATTAATTCGCGTAGGTCAAGAGAAAACAGGACGTTGTATACTAAGGCGGGTCCGTTCGGAGATTTTCGCTCCCCCGTTGTCAAATATGACACAATCACACCGTTAACCTAATATAAGAATTGCATCGAAATCTAAAAATAACGCTGAGGAACGCGGATCAAATCACCCGGGGACACGGGAATGGTCGGAGACATTCGATATTCCTTGAAGCCAGCGTCCCCGACATGCTTGATCTGAACGTCCGATTGTCTGGCGCGATAGGTGGCGCCGCCGGCCAGCGCGATCGCGCTCATGACATTGAGCCCATTCCTGAAAGGGTATTCTCCCGGCTTCGCCACTTCTCCTAAAATATAAAATGGCCGAAAGCTTGACATGTCGACCGTCACTTTTGGACTTCGTAAATACTCGCTGTTAAATTTCTTTGCGAGGGCCCGCTCCATTTCCTGCTTGCTTAAACCGGCCGCATGGATCGTGCCCGCCAAAGGCAGCGACACGAATCCAGCAGCATCGATTTCATATTCGCCGGAAAGGCGATCTTCGCCGAAAACGGTGACCTTGATCTTATCGCCGGGTTGCAATTGCGGCGATACCGTCGTCGCCGCGAGAACAAGCTCTCGCTCCTCCTCCGGCGTAGCAGGTCCCAAACTTGCGACACTTTCGCAGCCGGCGATCGCAAGGCAACAAAAAAGCCCAGCAATCCTTATCGAGGCAGACAAAGAACGCATAACGTCTCCCTACAACAAAATTCAGGATCAGCGGTTAGACTGAACCTCCAGTTAAGTCAACGTCTTTCCATCGCTGTAGCAATTCCGAAACGAGGCTGTTTTAGGGGTTCGTTCGATTTTTGGCGTTTCGGGCGGGTATGGCAAAATTGTGAAATTTGCGAGGTGTTTGAGCCGTTCGGACTTGTTGGGAAGACGACGAACGGGAGGTTTAGTGACTCCGCCAAAGGAGCTCGAGACACCGGACAGCGTTGTTGAGGATGATCCTTACGTCGCCCGGACGCCTGCCCCTTCTCGGCTCGGCCAGGAAAACGACGGCGCGCACCGTCAGTTGGCAACCCATTGGAACACGATCCTTAAGAAAACGGCGCGATACAATGCATAATTATCATCCATTGAAATCGTAAAAAAAATAATAACTTACACGGAATTCCTCCTCAATAAACCGTCGGCGCGTTCCGGATTTCCTGGCGGCGGTGAGCCGCGGCAGCCAAGTCGTTCTCCGATGGCGGCATGGGCTGGGGGGGCGAAATATTCGGCGCCGACGAATCCTGAACCCCGCCATTTGAATCCAGATCGCCTCCATACGCGCCCGCTGCGGCCCGCGCGTTTTGAACTTGCGCCCAACGCTTTTGCGCCTGCTCATGCATCGAAAAAGATATCCCCGTGTCCATTCGCAACACTGTTCTGGCGCGAAAGCCAAGGGATGAGCCTTCTCCGTCAAGGATCGGCAGGACCGTCTTGTCGGTTTCCGAGCGGGCGTTGACTTCAAACCCCCGCAACGCAGGTTCGAACTCGGCGCGCTGGCCGCGAAATCCGGCAATCATGCAGTGTTTGAAGCTTTTCTCGCAATCTGTTCGCGACGCAAACCGCGGCGACTTCTCATCGAGTTCGGCCAAAGCATTAGCATGCGCGTTGCGGCATTGATCCACCGTCAGTACATGCGCCAGTTCGCAATTCGAGATCGTCGAATATATACGCTTTCCGGCGTTCTGTCCGGATGCATCGGCTGGAACAAATGTAACAGCCAAAAAAGCGAGGGTTGAAAGGCGCCCGAGTGCCAATCGTTTCATCGGATCATTTTTCGGTTTTGGATGGGACATCCAGTCGGACGGCGCATGATCCACCAAGGATGCAAGGCGCTCGACAATTTTGATCCCCTGAAAACGTTTCGCGCAAGAGCGATCTAACCATAATCATGCCGAGCCCTCCCCTGCTTGTGCAGAATTTTGAATGCGTTGGGCCTTTTCGAATGATATCATACTTTTCTTACGTCATGCAAAATAAATCGAGCCATGCAACGCGGCTTCCTTGAGCGGATACCATCGTGTCCCTCGGCAGTTAAATGGGCTCTGCTTCACTCTCTGTGGAACTTGGACGATTTTGCGGAGATCACGTCCGTCAAGATGGTGGAAATTCAGGGGCGGTCTGTGCGCCTCCTCAAGCTGCGATTTTCGGCAATGACGTCGCCTGTTCGGCGCGGCCGGTCATGGTTTCCAGGCTGATGTAGCGATGCTGCAATTGCCACTCGTCATTTTGTTCGAGCAGGATCGCGCCAACGAGGCGCCTGATCGACGGCTCGTTTGGGAAGATGCCGACGACATCGGCGCGCCGTTTGACCTCTTTGTTCAATCGCTCGATCGGGTTGGTCGAATGCAGTTTCGACCAATGGGCGCGCGGGAATGCCATGAAGGCGATCACATCGGCCTCGGCTTCGTCCATCAAGGCGGCGAGTTTGCCGAAGCGCTGGCGCAACTGGTCGGCGACGTGGCGCCAGGTCTGCGAGGCGGCGGCTTGTTTGTCCTGGGCGAAAACCGAGCGGATTGCCGCCGAGACCATGGAATGCTCCGCCTTCGACACATGGGCGAGCGCGTTTCGCATGAAGTGGACGCGACAGCGCTGCCAACTCGCCTTGAATACCTGCGCGATCGCCGCTTTCAGGCCTTCGTGCGCGTCGGAAATCACCAGCTTCACGCCCTTGAGCCCGCGCTTTTCAAGGGAACGCAGAAAATCGAGCCAGAACACCGCCGCTTCCGAAGGGCCCAAACCCAAAATCTCGCGCTTGCCTTCGGTATTGACGGCCGTAGCGATTATTGCCGCTACCGAAACGATGCGGCCGTTCTCGCGCACTTTCAGATAGGTGGCGTCGAGCCACAGATAGGGCCAGTCGCCTTCGATCCGCCGATCGAGGAAGGAGTTCACCCGTTCGTCGATGTCCTGGCAAAGCTTGGACGCCTGGCTTTTCGAAATGCCCGACACGCCCCATAGCCCGCGCTGACGACGGGCGTTCAAGGACGTCCTGCGGCCTGCGCGAAGTCGTCGACCTTGCGCGTCGAAACGCCTTGTACCAGGCCTCCTGCACCACGGCGACGAGCGCCCGCTCGGCAGTCATGCGCGGCTCCAGAAACGCAGGGAAATAGCTGCCCTGACGGAGATTCGGAATCTTGAGGTCGAGCGTGCCGAACTGCGTCTCCAGATTCCGTTCGCGAAAACCGTTGCGCTGCGTCGTGCGCGCCTCATTACGCTCGTAGCGCGCGGCGCCGACGAGATCTTCGACGTCGTAGTCCATCAACTTCTGCCAAAACCGTTTCGGCGAGATCCTTAAAAAGGTCACCGCCGCCGCGCTCGCGCACCAAATTGAAAAATGCCATTGTATCGTCGGTCATCGTGTCGTTCCCCCGTGAGGGTGAAGTCTCGCAACTCGACTATAAACCGAAGAGGATGCGGTCACCGCCCCCGCCCGACGGGCCGGCGGGCTCCGCTAAATGCGGAGTTCCGCCCGCCGGCCCTTCTTAGAAAATTTCCACCACATCATTGGACGATACCGATCCCAGCGCCAAAAATAGGGGTGGGTAATTACCTCGCGGTTGCTACCAACTCGCTCTGCAAAGCACTTCCACCTCCAATCCAGCGCCCATGCCAGGCACACCGATCGTCGGCCTTCGGCCTTCCTCAGTCGCGGGGCCAGATGCGGCATGAGTCTTTTCATCGTTCAAAACGGGCAAAACCATTGAATGCTGCGACCTTGGCCCTCAAGGGTAAACTCCCGGCAGGTCTTTGTCTCATCATCATCGGCGCGGAGGGCTCTCGCCTTTGGAGCACACGCCGAAAGCATTATTATAGCCCTTTCACCCGCCTCATTCCCTCAAGAATTCAAATTGCTGTCCATTCGTGTCGGTCATCCGCAGGCGGTTCCGCTTGCCGTCGTTGTCGATCTGGAATTGCACGAAGCCGGCGGGGCCTGGGCCCTCATTGGCGGCGACGGCCGCAAATCGGCCTTCGGGCGCCAGCGTGGCGGTGAACACGTCGCCGTCCCACGGGTCAAGCCGCAGTTTCGCGCCGCCTGTCGCAATCTCCATGACCAGAGCCTCGCCCTCCCGCTTCAGCACAGCCTTGCCGATCGCCGGGTTGACGTAGGCGCCCACCAGCGGCGCAAGCGCGGGAAAGGGGCGCGGGTTGGCCGGCTTGTCGAACCGCGCGGCGTCCTTGGCGAAAGCCGCCGTCGCCTCATTGAGCTTTTTCGCGACGTAATCGACTTTTTCATTGCCGAGAATGCGGTCGAGCAGCCAAATGCCGAGCGCGTCGGGGAAGCCGACATTGGCCTCATTGGTCAGCAGCACGATTCCGGCCTTGCGATCCGGAATGAAGCCGACGAAGGCGCCGAAGGACGAGGTGCCGCCATTATGCCAGATCGCGACGCCGTTCGGCGTCTCCAGCCGGATCCAGCCCATCGCGTAAAACGCCTTCTCGGTAATCGCGACCTCGGGCCGGCGCGTGAAGGCCAGGTTTTCAGCCGACACCAGCCGCTGTCCTTCCAACACGCCGTCGCCGAGTTGCAGCTGCAGCCAGCGGGACATTTCCTCGATATTGGAGTTGATATCGCCGGCGCCCATGAAATCATAAGGGAATATTTGGGTGAACGGGACCTCGACTACGCCTTGCGGCGTCCAGCGGTAGCCGCTCGCGTGATTGGGCGCCTGTTCCATCGCCTGCGCCGTCACCGAGCTTTCCTTCATCCCGAGCGGGTCGAGCAATTCGGCGCGCAGCACCGCGTTCCAGTCCGCCGCCCCCGCCGCCTTCGCCACGATCCGGCCCGCAAGCATATGGGTGATGTTGGTATAGGCGAAGGCGCTGCGGAAGCTCGAAACCGGCTCGACATGGCGCAGCGAATGGATCAGGGCGGTCTCGTCGATGCCGAGCGGCACGCCGAGCGAATCATTGGCGTAGGCCGGCAGGCTCGAGCGCTGCGCGAGCAGATCGAACACGCGGAATTCGCGCGTTACCCAGGGGTCTTTGAGCTGGAACGCCGGGTCGAGATCGACAATGCGGTCGTCCCAGCGCAGCTTGCCACGATCGACCATGATCGCCAGCGTCGTGGCGAGAAAGCCTTTGGTGGTGGAGCCGATCTGGAACAGGGTGCGCGAATTGACCGCGCCGCCGCTCGCCCTGCTGCGCACGCCAAAACCTCTGGCGTAGACCACCTTGTCATCGACGACGACGCCAAGGGCGAGGGCCGGCGAGTCGAAGGCTTTCATGCCGCTTTCGATATAGGTTTCGATCTCCGGGATCAATTCCTGCACGCGGGCCGCCGCATCGATTGCCAGCCTGGCGGGCTCCCCGGCGCGCAGCGACGTTGTGGCGCAAAGGGCGGTCGCGATGACAAACATGGCAAGCATTCGTTTGGCGAACAAGAAATGCATGAAATTCCTTCCCCCGATCCGCGTCGTCTTGACGAGAAAAAACCCGCTGCCGGCAAACTTATCCCATCGGCCCTTGAAAAGGACCGATGTTATCCGCTCCGACTAGAGCGGCGCCGCCGCTTCGGGCGACATTTTCACCCGCCGCGCCGATCAACCCGGCGCGTTCGTCCAGCCGGACCCGCAGGTTCATGGGCGCCTGCCGGCGGCTCTTGGCGCGCGGGTAGGGCAATTCGCCGATGGCCTTGCCTTCGGGATAAAGGGCCAGATGCTCGTCCCAATTGTCGAAACGCCGGCGATCGATGTTGTCGACAAAGGTTTCGACCGGAACGTTTTCGGCGAGGATCAGCGAATGATCCTCCAACTCGACATGGTAATAGATGAAGACGGTCGGCGCCGCGCGCTCGCGCGCGATCGAAGTGCCGTTGACGAGGGCGGCGGCCTGCGCCAGCACCCCGTCGATCAGGATGGCGTGGTCGGGCGAGATCAGCAGGTCGCGGCAGGGAACATTGTCGGCGAGCGCGCCGGCCTTGATGCGGATCGGCAACACCCGCTGCACGTCGCCGAAAAGCGTCGAGACGGTCTGGCGACCGAGCCAGTCGACCGGCAGGGAGCGGCCGTCGGCGGTCAGCACGAGGTCGCCCCGCCGCAAGGTTTCGACCTTGGCTTCGCCTGTTGGCGTCTTGATCCGCGTGCCGGCCATGAAACAGGTCACCGAAATGTCGATCGAGGCGGACGACAAATTGCCGGCCAGATCGGTCGCCTCAACCCTCATCCTGTCGGCCGCGCCGACTTTGAACGACACCGCCGTATAGCTCAGGTGGTTATTGATCGCCGTATCGATGTCCCTCGCCAACCCGGCGATGGTCATCTGGCTGGTGTTGAGTCCGGCGACCGTCACGTTCAGCATCGGTCCGTTCAGGTTGAGCAAGCCGTCATCGACCGTAATTCGGACCGTCAGCTTGTCGTCGTTATTGTCGCTCACCGTAATCCGGTTGCCGTGGACCGAGCCGAAGATGATGGCTCCATCGCCGGAAATCGGGTCATACTGAGCGCCGGGCGTCGTCTCTGTGGGCGCCGTCGTGTCGATCGTGACGACGCTGCTGCTGTCCAAAAGCTGTAGGCCGACTGGAACGCTATCGGATGTTGAATTCGATTGGAAAAGCTTGATCGAATATTTTCCTTGCGGGATAGTTTGGCTTTGAGACATGAAAAAACGATAGGTTCCAGGTGAACCATAACTAAAACCGATAAAATAGGAAGCGCCTGTCGTTGTCTCGACCGCCCATGCGCCAAGTTGCGCTGAATACGGAGCGCTTGGATCTGAGGTTTGATCGACGTAAATATTGCCTTGCAATTTCAAAGTCTGGTCGCTTGTGTAAAAATCTGTTGCGCTTGCTCCGGTATCGGTACTGATACTGGTTACATAAGCACTGGTTATACGAAGCCCCATCGAGATTTCCTTTAAAATAATTACAAGCTCAAAAAGCTTGATGGACACCTATCCATCGTTGCGTCGACGCAGGCGCCACGCTTCAGCGTCATGCGCTCCCGCCCTCAAAGATAGCATCGGTTGCGATATCTCCTTTCAGGAAACAACGTTGGCATAACTATCCGCCGGCGAGGCCGTTGCCGCGTCAACGTCATTCCGCCCCCTCATTCAAGCGCCGCATCGCGCAAAATCACCCCTGCCCGCTCATCGCCACCTGCGCCAGCGGCGCGGAGAGGCGGTAGGACAGCCCTTCCGGCGCGTAGTCGAGCGCGCTTTCGCCTTCGATCGCCATCGGCGCCATGCGGGTCAGCACCGCGGCGCCAAACCCGGCGCGCGGCGGTTCGGTCACGGCGGGGCCGTCGCTCTCGCGCCAGGTCAGGATGTAGAAATTCTGGTCCGGATCGATGCGAAAGTGCAGCTTCACCGCGCCAGACGGCGCTGAGAGCGCGCCATGCTTGACGGCGTTGGTCGAGAGTTCGTGCAGGGCCAGACCATAGGCTTCCGCCGCGCGCGGATTGATTTCGAGCAGATCGCCCGTCAGCGCGATCCGCGCCTGCGTCTCCTCGTCGAGATGGCTGAACTGGCTTTTGGTCAGGTCGGCGATCTGTACGCCGCGCCAGTCGCGCGACACCAGAAGATCGTGGCTGGAGGCGATGGCGGCGAGCCGCGCCATGAATCCGTCGATGAACAGGTCGGGGCTGTACGCCAGCCGCGCGGTCTGGCGCGCCACCGCCTGCACCACCGACAACATGTTTTTCGAGCGGTGGTTGACCTCGCGCAGCAGGAATTCAATATGCTCGGCGGCGCGCATCAGCGGGGCGATGTCGCGGTAGATCGCCGAAATCGCCACGACCTCGCCGTCCTCATTGCGGATCGGCGCCGTGGACAGCGAAAAGTCGAGGCATTGGCCGTCCTTGCGCCGCCGCCGCACGATCTGCGGCTTTGACGGCTCCAGCGCGGCCTTGCGCAGCTTTTCCGCATGTTCGGGGTAATGCGCCTCGGGCACGATCAGATCGGCGAGACGGGCGCCGGCCAGTTCCACCGGTTCGTACTGGAAAATGTCGCTGAAGGCGCGATTGGCGTTGAGCACCGCGCCGTCCGGATGGACGCTGACGATGGCGTCGATGGAATTGGCGACAATCGCCGCCAGTTGCTCGGCCGCCTGTTTGCCGCGCCGCAGTTCCGACTCGTAGCTGGCGCGATGCTCGCCGCGAAAGGCCGCGACATGGATCGTCCCCGCCGCGCCCTCCTCCGCGCTCCGGCGGGCGAAATTGAGCCAGGCGGGCAGGATTTCACCGGATTTGCAGCGCAACAGCACGAAAATTTCATCGACGGCGCCGGCCGCTTCGCTCAAAGCCAGCGAAAGATCGGCAAAGAACCTTTCTCCCTCGCCATCGACCAGATCCGCCAGCTTTTTGGTTGATATCAGTTCCGACGCGGCAAAGCCGGTCCAGTCGAGCAGGGCGCGGTTGACTCGCAAAAAGGCGCCGTCAGGCGCGAGCAGGGCGAGGCCGCAGGGAGCGAGATCGAACGCATCGTCAACATTCATGCAGTTGTGTCGCTCCGGCGCGGACTCATATGTTCATAACAAAAAAGCCGGCGTCGAGTTGCATAGCATCTCAAGGCGTTTTCGCTAACGCGGACCTTCGGCGCATGTGAGCGAATGTAACCCATTAAAAAAATCAAACGGGAGTCGGATCAAAGCGAGTCACCTCATAAAAAGGCTCTAGACCTCTGTTTTAAAAAGAATTTTTTTGCCTAAACCGCAGCAGGTTTTCGGCAGTTTCCTCTAGGCGCGATGATAGGGATGGCCAGAAATTATTGTCATGGCTCTGAAAATTTGCTCGGCGGCGAGCGCGCGGACAAGCTGGTGCGGCCAGGTCATGGCGCCGAAAGCCAGCGTCAGGTCGGCTTTTTCGCGCAAGCCGGGGTCGAGCCCGTCCGGCCCGCCAATGACCAAAACGCAGTTTCCCGCGCCGCAACCGCGCCATTCCCCGAGTTTTTGGGCGAAATCGGCGCTCGACAGCGCCCTGCCCCGCTCGTCGAGGCAGATGATTTTCGAGGACGACGGCAACAGGCTCCAGATCGCCGCCGCCTCCTCGGCCTTGCGGTCTTCGGGACGGCGGGCGCGCGATTCATCGATTTCCCGCATGTCAAAGCTCGAAAAACCGATGTTTCGTCCCATCGCGACGCAACGCCCGGCATAACGGGCGACCAACTCGCGTTCCGGCCCGGCTTTGAGCCGCCCGACCGCGACCAGCAGCAGTTTCACGCCCGAGCCTCTTTTCAGCGGGTTGGTCGGTTTTTCGGTTTCAGGCTTCTTGCCGCTTCTCGCCGGGACGATCGACGCCCCACATTTTTTCGAGATTGTAGAACTGCCGCACTTCGGGGCGGAACAGATGGACAATCAGGTCGCCGGCGTCGATCAGCACCCAGTCGTTGGCCGGGACGCCCTCGACAGCGGGGGTGGCGCCGCCGGCTTCCTTGAGCGCCTTGATGACGCGGTCGGCCAGCGCGCCGACCTGGGTGGTGGAGCGGCCATTGGCGATGACCATCCAGTCGGCGATCGAGGTTTTACCGGCGAGGTCGATGATCACGACCTCTTCCGCCTTGGACTCGTCGAGCGCCGCCAGCACGGCGCGCGCCTGCTCGGTCAGCAGCGCGGTGTTGAAACCGTCGGCGGGCCGAGGCTCGGCGCCCGTGGATTTGGTAAGGTTCAGTTTGACAATCCTTTTGTTTTCCGCGCTTTGGGCGCGGGAATTTCCCTTTTATAGCGTAAAATGGCGCTGGTTAAGGAAAAAACATCAATCGTTGCGTTCCGAGCCGGCCCGAAGCGCCCGCAATTGCGTCGAAGACAGGTTCGAGCGCGGACCATGCAGCACGATCAAGGCCGGAGGCGGGCGCAGGGCGAGGTTTTTGGCGGCCATTTCCGGCAGACGGCGGCGGTCGAACCAGGCCGCCGCGACGCCGCGCGTCGCCCGATGCGTCGATCCCGGCCGGTCGATGACCAGAATCGGCATTTTTCGCGCAATGTCGCGCCAGCGCCGCCAGCGAAAAAACGCGGCCAGATTATCCGCCCCCATGATCCAGACGAAATGAACGCCCGGACAGGCGCGGCGCAGATGCTCGACAGTCTGCCAGGAATAGCGCGCGCCGATCCCGGCCTCGAAATCGGTGACGACGATGCGCGGATCGCGGCTGAGGCGCCGCGCCGCGCGCATCCGCTCCGGCAGCGGCGCGAGGCCGGTGGCGTTCTTGAGCGGATTTCCCGGCGAGACCATCAGCCAGAGCCGGTCGAGCTTCACCCGCCGCAAAGCAATGGCGCAGACGAGGGCGTGGCCGGCGTGCGGCGGGTTGAACGAGCCGCCGAACAGGCCGATCCGCATATTTGGCGCATGGGGCGGCAGACGGGCCATGGTCAGCGCGAAAATTTCACGGCCGGGTCTGGCCCGCGCCATGGACGAGATATTTGAACGATGTCAGTTGCGCCACTCCGACTGGCCCGCGCGCATGCATTCGCCCGGTGGCGATGCCGATTTCGGCGCCGAAGCCGAATTCGCCGCCATCGGCGAATTGCGTCGAGGCATTGTGGATGACGATGGCCGAATCCACCTCGCGCAAAAACTTTTCAGCACGCGCGACGTTTTCGGTGACGATGCAATCGGTGTGGTGCGACCCGAAGGTTTCGACATGTTCGATCGCGCCTTCGACGCCCTCGACCAGTTTTACGGCGATGATGGCTTCGAGATATTCGGTGGTCCAGTCCTCCGCCACGGCCTTTTTGACGCGCGCATCGACCTTTTGCGTCGCCTCGTCGCCGCGCACTTCGCAGCCCGCCGCAAGCAAGGCCTCGACCAGCGCCGCGAGCAATCTGGGCGCGCCGGCGCGGTCCACCAGCAGGGTTTCCGCCGCGCCGCAAATGCCAGTGCGGCGCAATTTGGCGTTGAGCAGGATTTTTTCGGCTTTTTCCAGATCGGCCTCGCCATCGACATAAACATGGACGATGCCTTCGAGATGGGCGAAGACCGGGACGCGCGCCTCGGCCTGCACGCGCGCGACGAGGTTTTTGCCTCCGCGCGGCACAATGACATCAATGGCGCCGCCGAGCCCCGTCAGCATGGCGCCGACCGCCGCGCGGTCACGGGTCGGGATCAGCGCGATGCTGTCCTCCGGCAGGCCAGCCTCGCGCAGGCCCTCGACGAGGCAGGCATGAATCAGCCGCGACGAATGGAAACTCTCCGAGCCGGCGCGCAAAATCGCGGCGTTGCCGGCTTTGAGGCAGAGCGCGCCGGCGTCGGCGGTGACATTGGGGCGGCTTTCGAAAATCACCCCGACCACGCCGAGCGGCGTGGCGACGCGCTCGATGCGCAGGCCATTGGGGCGCAGAAAAGTTTCGAGCACCCGCCCGACCGGATCGGGCAGAGCGGCGATGTCCTCAAGGCTCTGCGCCATCGAGGCGATGCGCTTTTCATCGAGCGACAGGCGGTCGAGCATAGCGGGACCGAGATTTTTGGACCGCGCCTGCGCCATGTCGAGCGCGTTGGCGGCCAGCAGGTCCGGCGCTTTTTCGCGCAGAAATTTTGCTGCGGCGAGGAGCGCGCGGTTTTTCTGTTCCGGCGCAGCCAGCCCGAGCGTGCGCGCCGCCTTGCGCGCGCGTGCGCCAAGCGCCAACAGGCCGGCGTGAAGATCGGCGGATTTGGCGTCGAGAAGATGCAGGTTTTCCATGGTTTCGCTCAGCTCATGACGCGGCGAGGATCGTCATTTATCAGAGAGGTTGGCCTTCGCCAAATAGCGGCCCAACCGCGCGCCCTCGCTAATTCCGGCCGTTCAGCGTCGAGCGGCCGCCGTCGCAGGCGAAAATCTGGCCGCTGATCCATTGCGCGTCGGCCGAGAGCAGGAATTCCGCCAGCCCCGCTGCATCCTCGGCTTCGCCGAGCCGCGAGATCGGGTGCGCCGCCGCGATCGTCGCGGCGGTGGCCTCGTTGGCGACGATTCGCGCCGCGAGCTGGGTTCGCATCAGCGAAGGCGCGATGGCGTTGACGCGGATTTTCGGCGCCAGTTCCGCCGCCAGCGCCAAAGTCAGCCCCTCAACCGCCGCCTTCGACGCGCCGATGGAGGCGTGAAACGGAAAGCCGCGCCGCGCCGCAATGGAGGAAAACAGCACGACGGCGCCGCCCGCCCGCTTGAGCGCCGGAAGCGCCGCCTTGACGCTGACCAGGGCGCCAAGGACATTGACGCGAAAATCCTGCTCCATCAGCGCGACCGTGATCGACTGCAAGGGCTTCAGGTTCAAATTGCCGACGGCATAGACCAGCCCTTTCGCCTCGCCGACCTGTTCCACCGCCGCCGCCAGCGCCGCCTCGTCGATCGCTTCGGCGCAAGCGAAGGAGGCGTCGAGTTCCCGGGCCAAAGCCGAAATTTTGGCCTCGTCCCGGCCGATGAGATGCAAGGCCGCGCCCTTGGCGCCGAGACGGCGCGCCAAAGCCGAACCGACGCCGCCCGAGGCGCCCACAATAATGATTTTTTCCATTTGGTCTCCGCAGCGCCGTTTTAAAAATCAGGAAACAACGCGGCCCTGCAAGACCGCGACGAGCACCAGCGAAAGCAGCACGCAGGACGTCAGCTTGACGCGCAAGGCGCCATACCAGGACGGCGCGGCGCCTTTGCCGACCTGCGCCAGATCGAACAGCAGCAACGCCGCGAAGCCTGCGGCCAACAGCCACAGCCCGATCCAGACGGGCGTGAGCAGCGCGGCGAAAGACGCCAGCGCCGGCAGCACGCTGATCGCATAAAGGCGCGGCGCGGTTTCCCCTTGCGCCATGGCCACGCCCCACCAGACCGCGCCCATGAAACCGAGGATGATCGCGCCATAGCCAAGCAACAGCGGCGCAGCGTCGGGCGCCGCCGTCAGGCTCGCCAACGCCAGAGCGACGAAGGGGATGACGCCCCCCCAGCCCAAAAGCAGCGCGGCTTTGGGCGCGGAGGTTTCCGAAGGGATGAAATGTGACGCGCTCATGATTTTTTTACGTATTCACCGGCCCGCCGGATCAGGCCAGGGCCCCCGCGCCCGCAAAGCCATGACGTCCAACTCACGCCTCGCCGGAAAAATCCCCGGCCAGCGCCATGTCGTCGCGGTGGATCATTTCGACTCGTTCTTCCGGCCCGAGAATTTGCGCGATCTCGCGCGAATTGCGGCCCATGACTTTCGCCGCGCGCGGGGCGTCGAAGCCGACGAGGCCCCGTCCGATCTCGCCGCCCTGAATATTGCGGATCAGCACGCAATCGCCGCGCGAAAAATCGCCCTCGACATTCTTGACGCCCGCCGGCAGCAGGCTGGCGCCGGCGACGATGGCGCGGGCGGCGCCGTCGTCGATATGCAGCACGCCGCGCGGAACCAGCGAGCCGGCGATCCATTTTTTGCGCGCCGTGACCGGCGACGACGGCGTCAGGAACCAGGTGCAGGGCGCGCCCGAAGCGATTTGCGCCACCGGATTGAGCTGGCGCCCATCTGCGATCACCATATGGGCGCCGCCGGAAGTGGCGATCTTGCCGGCCTCGATCTTGGTCCGCATGCCGCCGCGCGAAAGCTCGGAAGCCGCGCCGCCCGCCATGGCCTCGATCTCGCCGTTGATCCGCGCCACCATGGGGATGAGTTTCGCGTCCCGGTTATTGGCCGGTGGCGCGTCGTAAAGGCCCTCGATGTCGGACAGCAGGATCAACAGATCGGCGGAGGCCATGGTGGCGACGCGCGCGGCAAGGCGGTCGTTGTCGCCATAGCGGATTTCGCTGGTCGCCACCGTATCGTTCTCGTTGATCACCGGAACGGCGCGCATGGCGAGCAGCCGCGACAGGGTCTCGCGGGCGTTGAGATAGCGGCGGCGCTCCTCGGTGTCGCCGAGGGTGACGAGAATCTGGCCCGCGACGATTTTGCGCTCGGCCAGCGCCTCCGCCCAGATGCGGGCCAGTGCGATCTGGCCGACGGCGGCCGACGCCTGGCTGTCCTCCAGTTTCAACGCGCCGGGCGGCAGGCCCAGCACCGAACGCCCCAGCGCAATCGCCCCAGACGACACCACCAGCACATCGGCGCCGCGCCGGTGTAAAGCCGCGAGATCGTCGGCCAGCCCATGCAGCCAGTCGCGCTTCACTTGACCCTGCGCGCGATCCACCAGCAGCGACGAGCCGACCTTGACGACAATGCGCCGGAATTGATCGAGACGAGGCAAAACCATTCCAAACTTCCCGTTGCTCCACCGATCCGCCCAACGGATCGGTTAGGAGCGAATGCGACCGATAGCCCGTCGAAAGACGGGCGTCTATCGACGCCTTGTGGAGCTTATGCGAGGAACTCCCTTATCGCGACTTCGCGATAAGGGAAAACAAATCAAGGCCGCCATTCGTCCTGCGCAACCAGCGCCGCCGCTTCGCTCCGCCGGTTCGCAATGACCTTCCACACCAGACGCAAGGCTTCGACAACGCCCTCGCCGGAGACGGCGGAAATCCTGATCGGCGCGCGCGGCTTTTCGCCCTCGGGCACAGCCGGGCCGGCGCTGCGGATGGCGCGTTTCAGTCTTTCGACCTGCTGTTTGAGCGCCTCCGCGTCCACGGCGTCGATCTTGGTCAAGGCGACGATTTCGGGCTTGTCCTCCAGCCCATTGCCATAGGCTTCGAGTTCGCCGCGCACGATCTTGTAGGCCTTGCCGGCATGATCGCCGGTAGCGTCGACCAGATGCAGCAAGACGCCGCAGCGCTCGACATGGCCGAGAAAGCGGTCGCCGAGCCCAAGGCCCTCATGAGCGCCTTCGATCAGGCCGGGAATATCGGCAAGCACGAATTCCTTTTCGTCGATTTCGACGACGCCAAGGCCGGGATGCAGCGTGGTGAAGGGATAGTCGGCGATTTTCGGCCGCGCCGCCGAAACGCTGGAGAGCAGCGTCGATTTGCCGGCGTTGGGCAGGCCGACGAGACCGGCGTCTGCGATCAGCTTCAAGCGCAGGATGATGGTGCGCTCCTCGCCCGGCTGGCCAGCATTGGCCCGGCGCGGCGCGCGATTGGTCGAGGTGGTGAAATGCAGATTGCCAAAACCACCATTGCCGCCCTTGCAGATGACAGCGCGCTGGCCGACTTCGGTGAGGTCGGCGATCAGGGTTTCGCCGTCCTCCTCGAAAATCTGGGTTCCCTCGGGCACTTTGAGCACGGCGTCGGCGCCGCCCGCGCCGTGGCGGTTCTTGCCCATGCCGTGCCCGCCGGTCTTGCCTTTAAAGTGCTGCTGATAGCGGAAATCGATCAGCGTGTTCAGGCCCTCGACGCATTCGGCCACGACATCGCCGCCGCGCCCGCCGTCGCCGCCGTCGGGCCCGCCGAATTCGATGAATTTTTCGCGCCGGAACGAGACGCAGCCGGCGCCGCCGTCGCCGGAGCGCACGTAGATTTTGGTTTGGTCGAGAAATTTCATCTGGTTAAATCCACCGCGACCGCGCCAAGAATTTTCGGCGCGGTTGCGTGGTCCCTTTGTTTCAGATTATGGCTCTATCGAAGCCAGCGCCCGGCCGCAAGCGGGCGAGGCCAAGCCCGCGCCAGTCCCCGCGCGGCAAGGCGAAGTGCAAGACCGCGCGTTGCGCCGCAATGCCCGGCGCCAGCTTCGGCCGTTCCACCGGCGCGAAGCCGAGATTTTCGAGCACGCCGCGCGAATCGGTATTTTCCGGCGGAACCGCCGCGCGCAATTGCTCGGAGCCGGTAAGCAAAAAAAAGGCGTCGGTCACCGCCGCCGCCGCCTCGCGGGCATAGCCCATGCCGCGGAACGACCGGGCAAGCCAATAGCCCAGCTGCGGCAAGCCGTCGCGCGGTTCGACGCCGATCGCGCCGATCACGGAACGCGGCAAGCTCTTGAGCGTCACGACGAAGCGCAAGGCCTCGCCGCGCGCGGCCTCTTCGCGGCTGCGGCGAATGAAATATTCGGCGTCCTCGATCCGGCAGGGATGCGGCAGGGTTGCGGTCATACAGGCCGCTTCCGGGTTTCCGGCCAGTTCGCACAAGGCCTCGGCGTCGGCGGGGCGCGGCCAGCGCAGCCAGAGCCGGCGGGTTTCGAGTCGAAAGACTTCGTCGCGGGCAAGTTCGGGAAACATGGCAAACGCTCCAGGCAAACGAGAAGGGGAAACGACGCGCGTTCCCCCTTGAGCATCTGGCTCCGGATCGATTCCTGCGCGAAGAATGTGACCTTCTTCGCGTCGGAACCTGGCCTTTTGTCGTTTTGGCTCGCGAGCCGGTCGAACTTCAGGGCCGATCCTCGGGGGCTTTGCGCCTCGGAGGTCCCTGAAAGCGACCTCCGCTTACTCTGCCGCTACCTTGGCGGCTGCTTTGTCGTCGGCGTGGGCCGGGACCGGTACGACATTGATATACGCGCGTCCGTCGCTGCGGGCCTTGAACAGAACCTTGCCGTCGACGAGGGCGAACAGGGTGTGATCCTTGCCGATGCCGACATTGACGCCCGGATGCCACTTGGTGCCGCGCTGGCGTACGATGATGTTGCCGCCGCGTACGTTTTCGCCGCCGAATTTTTTGACGCCGAGACGACGACCCGCCGAGTCGCGTCCGTTGCGGGATGAACCGCCTGCCTTTTTGTGGGCCATGATCCTGCTCCGAAACTTTCAAACCGCCAGAGCGGCCAATCTAACTGTTCAAGCGAAAACTTCGACGATGCGCACGACCGTCAGATCCTGACGATGGCCGCGCTTGCGCTTCGAGTTCTTGCGCCGGCGCTTCTTGAAGGAAATGACCTTCGGGCCACGCGTCTGCTCGACGATTTCGGCGGTGACCGACGCCCCGGCGACGAAAGGCGCGCCCAATTGGGTGGCGCCGTCGTTATCGACCAGCAGGACATCGGAAAAGGTCACGGTCTCGCCGGCTTCTCCGGCAAGCGACATGATGGTGATCTGTTCATCGGCGGCGACGCGATATTGCTTGCCGCCGGTTTTAATGACTGCGAACATCGTTCTTCCTCGTGTTCGATCCGGCTCTGCGCGGTTTGAACCGCCAATTCTGGTCCGAAAAGTCTGCAACTTTTCGGGAATGGGCTTTAACGCGACCGGCTTCTTTGCAGCTGAACCAGCAGGGTGAACCCAAGCCTTGCCGCAGCCTGTGGCAGCGTCGGGCAGGGTCCGGCTATTCGGGCGAAGATCGGGTTCCGATACGAAACGGACCCTGAAAAACGCAAAATGCCGCGGCGGCAGCCACGACAAACCGTTGGGTTCGATAAAATGCGCGGCCCGCGAAGTCAAGCAGCAAATGCCCTCCCGAAGCCCTATCGGCGGGTTTTGCCGGGCTCCGGCGGCCGGGACCGGACTTCGCGCTGTTTTCGCACCGGCGAAGGCCTAATATCGGGCGACGCCCTTGCGCCGTCGCTTGCGCTCATGCTATTGCGCCGCCTCACCACCGGACTGGCCGATTGCCAACCGAAACACCTTGGGCATTGGAGAGGTGGCAGAGTGGTCGAATGCACCGCACTCGAAATGCGGCATACGGGCAACCGTATCGGGGGTTCGAATCCCTCCCTCTCCGCCATCAGCTGTTTTGTCCGACGCGAATAAAGGCGCAACCGCCGCAGCGAACGACACCCTCGAAGTTGCATCTCCCTGGTATTATTTGCCGCCAAGGATCGCATCGAGGACGCCGCCCGCCCGGCGGCTTTAATCGGTCAAGTTTTACCGTCGGCCGCGACCGCCGCCATGGAAACCGCGTCCGCCGCCACCATAGCCGCCGCCACGATAACCACCGCCACGATAGGCGCCGCCGCCACGATAACCGCCGCGATAGACCCCTCCGCCACGATAGCCGCCACCCCGATAGACCGCCCCGCCGCCCCGATAGCCGCCGCGATAGACCGCCGGGCCGCCCCGGTAGCCGCGATAGACCGCCGCGCCGCCGCGATAGCCGCCGCGCCAGCCGTTCCAGCCATATCCGCCGCCCCAGCCATAGCCGGTGCGGAAGGCGAAGCCGCAGCGATACCAGCCGGGACCGCGCCAGCCATTGCCGTAAAAGCAATAAGGCGCGCCGCCATAGACATATTGCGCCTGCTCAATCGGCGAGGCCGCAAGGGCGAGACGCCCCCCGCTGGCGATGCCGCCGACGACGGCGGCGCCTGCCGTGTTGATCGCGGGCAAGCCTAGGCAGAACGCAAGGGCAAGCAGGCGAATGAAAATGCGAAGCATGGCTGAAATCCTTTCGCGCCTGAACGGGAGGAGCCGGCCCCGGACGGGGGGTCGCGAAAACCGGGTCACAACCCAGCACGTAAAGTGGGCCCCGGGCGCGGCTCCGTCAAGGCAGCCCATCGTCCAAGTCATTGAGCGGCAGGCAAATTCCTGGGCGCTGTCGCGCTCATTGGCTAAAAGCAGCGTCGGCGCCGCCCCGCCCCTCACATATTGGGATAATTCGGTCCGCCGCCGCCTTCGGGGGCGGTCCAGGTGATGTTTTGCGCCGGGTCCTTGATGTCGCAGGTTTTGCAATGGACGCAATTCTGCGCATTGATGACGAAACGCGGATCGGCCTT
This sequence comes from uncultured Rhodoblastus sp., assembly GCF_903903185.1. GTDB lineage: Bacteria > Pseudomonadota > Alphaproteobacteria > Rhizobiales > Beijerinckiaceae > Rhodoblastus. The sequence continues at coordinate 2 of NZ_CAIUXT010000209.1, read as the reverse complement.
TT